>NZ_CAUTUT010000015.1:0-74332 GCF_963541955.1 Hoylesella pleuritidis
TGCGACCTCCAGGTTATGAGCCTGGCGAGCTACCAACTGCTCCACTCCGCGATGTTATCAAACATTTCTGGTTTGCGGGTGCAAAGTTACGACATTTATTTGAATCGTGCAAGGAAATACGAGAAAAGTTTAGATAAAACTCCTTTATCCATTAAATAACATTTTTTATTAACTATTTTATTGTGAAAGTTTTGCACATTCGCCTGTAATAAGCCACTTTTATTAACCAACCAACGAGCAAAATGATGGGCTATTCGTTGTTATTCATTTTCTTGTTGCCCGTAGTATGAAACATTGACAAAAAGAAACGAGCGCCCCATTTACAGTTAATCGCGTTGCAATTAACTGTTTATTGCAACACAATTAACGACAAAACGGCGGGTGTTAAAAGGTTAAACACCCGCCGTTTTACAGCTGGTCGGAAAACATTATTTGGCTTTATCTGCAATGGCTTGCTTGATAAGTCCTTCGAGTTCTTCGCAAAGTTCGGGATTATCTTTCAGCAAAGCCTTGGAGGCATCGCGTCCCTGAGCCAACTTCGAGCCGTTGTAACTGAACCAACTACCGCTCTTCTGAATGATGTTAAACTCTACACCGAGGTCTAATATCTCGCCGATCTTCGAGATTCCTTCACCGAAAGTAATCTCAAATTCGGCCTTACGGAACGGCGGAGCCACTTTGTTCTTAACGACTTTCACGCGAACCTGGTTGCCCACAATCTGATCGCCGTCTTTCAAACTGGTCACTTTACGGATGTCAAGGCGCACAGACGCATAGAATTTGAGGGCATTTCCACCCGTAGTCGTCTCCGGATTGCCGAACATCACGCCGATTTTCTCGCGCAATTGGTTGATGAAGATACACGTGGTATTGGTCTTAGCGATGGTCGAAGTGAGCTTACGCAAGGCCTGACTCATCAGCCGTGCCTGTAAGCCCACGGCCGAATCGCCCATATCTCCTTCGATTTCCTTCTTCGGTGTAAGTGCTGCCACAGAATCGACAACGAGTATATCAACCGCGCTGGAACGAATAAGTTGGTCGGCAATCTCCAATGCCTGCTCGCCGTTATCGGGCTGCGAAATCCACAGATTATCGACATCTACACCGAGCTTGGCAGCATAGAAGCGGTCGAAAGCGTGTTCGGCATCGATGAATGCAGCTATCCCGCCAGCCTTCTGAGCCTCGGCAATGGCGTGAATAGCCAGCGTTGTCTTGCCCGACGACTCCGGACCGTAGATCTCGATGATGCGTCCGCGCGGGTAACCGCCTACTCCAAGGGCTGCGTCTAACCCGATGCTACCTGTCGGAATGACGTCTACCGCCTCTATCTTCTCGTCGCCGAGCTTCATAATCGAGCCTTTACCAAAGTCTTTTTCTATCTTAGACATCGCGGCTTGCAAAGCTTTCAGCTTCGCTTCCTGAATGTTAGGGTCTGTTGATTCTTTCATAAATAGCGCCTCCCCTTTGCTTATCCAGAAGATAAGAGTGCCTCGCGGGAGAAACGTTTTCAGGCACATTGAAGTGCATCGCACTCCATTAGGTTATGAATAATGTATGTTCTCGTATTTTATTTCATTGTTTCTTGCAAGACATCTTAGCCTTTTTCGGGGATGTTCGGAGCCATCTCCGCCTCTTGCCCAAATACTTCGTGCCACGGCAAACCTTGCTTGTTGAGCTGCTCCATAAATGGATCAGGATCGAAATCTTCGACATTCCATACGCCGGGTTTCCGCCAAATGCCTTTGAGGAACATCATAGCGCCGATCATTGCGGGCACACCCGTTGTGTAACTCACGCCCTGCATACCGGTCTCTCGATAGGCTTCCTGGTGCTTGCAGTTGTTATAAATATAATAGGAGCACTCTTTCCCGTCCTTGATTCCGCGTATATGGCATCCGATCGAGGTCTCTCCATCGTAGTTTTCACCAAGATCTTGGGGGTTTGGCAACACTGCTTTGAGGAACTGCAAGGGCACGATCTTCACACGAGCTGTCTTGTTCGGAGTATCGACTAACGGCGCTTCGTATTCTATTTCGTCGATGCGCGACATCCCCAAGTTCTGTATTACGTCCAAGTAAGTGAGATACTGCTGCCCGAAAGTCATCCAAAACCGTGCCTGCTTGATGGTCGGATAGTTCTTGACCAAGCTCTCCAGCTCTTCGTGGTGCATCAGATAACTCTCGCGCGGACCGATATTCGGATAGTCGATAGGTCGATGAACGGCCAGCGGGTCGGTCTCAATCCACTTCCCATCCTTATAATATAAGCCTTTCTGCGTTATCTCACGGATGTTGATTTCAGGATTGAAATTCGTGGCAAAAGCCTTGTGATGGTTGCCCGCATTGCAGTCAACGATGTCCAGATAATGAATTTCGTCGAAATAATGTTTAGCAGCATAGGCCGTAAAAATGCCGCTCACGCCCGGGTCGAAACCGCAACCGAGGATGGCGGTAAGGCCTGCCTGCTTGAAGCGATCGGCATAAGCCCACTGCCAACTATACTCAAAATGGGCTTCATCGCGCGGCTCGTAGTTGGCCGTATCGAGATAATTGACACCGCAAGCCAGGCAAGCATCCATAATGGTGAGGTCTTGATAAGGCAGTGCAAGATTGATAACCAGCGTCGGCTTATAGTCATTGAAGAGTGCCTTGAGCTGTTCTACGTCGTCGGCATCCACTTGTGCTGTCTTGATTCCAGGCTTTCCGATGGCCCGCACGATTGCATCGCACTTCTCTTTACGCCTCGATGCAATCATAAAATCGGTAAAAACATCAGCATTCTGTGCTATTTTGAATGCTGCAACAGTAGCGACGCCACCGGCGCCGATCATCAAAACCCTATTTAATTCACAATTCATAATTTACAATACATAATTAATTGTTCACAGATTATTTATTATTTGGTATCCATCTTTTTATTCATCGCTCACCACTCAAAACTCGATAAGAACGGCTGTAAGCCTGTAATTATGAATTATGAAACGAAGTTCGGCTTCAAGCCAATTGTGAAATATGAATTATTCACCTATTTCTTCGCTCCTGATTCCCAGTGCACTCATCAATGAATAGCCAAGAATTTCCTGGCGAAAGTTACCGCCTTCCATCGGCTGCATTGTAAAGACGGTGACGCGTTTGGCATCGTCGTCCACATAACGGAGCACCTGACGGATGCCGTCATACACGCCCTCTTTCTCCGTATCGGGAATAAGCATCACCCGACGGACATCCTTTTGAGCACAGACCGTCTGCAAAACGTCGAGCAGGAAATCGTCTTTGCCGACCACATCTTCTGTCGGAAACGAACTGATTAAAAACTCCCCGAGCTGGTCTTTAAAGGCTTTCCCGTTCAGCTCTTGCTCATAATCGGCCGGTGTGAAGTGGTCCAGCGCCTTGCGTTTTCGGTCGTGAATCAAGACCACCTGTGTCTGATGATCACCCTCGCGCAAGCCTCCGTCGAGCGCGATACAATCTATCCAACGGGCCATATCGGCCTGCGGAATACGGCGCCCGATGATTCGCTCAAAGTTGACAATGAGGTTGAATGCCACATTGTCAATGTAATCGGCATCGACAATGATAATATTCTCGCTCCATCGGACCTGTATTGTATCATTTTTCATTGTTGCAAAGGTAAGGGAAATCAACAGAAATACAAAATAAATCCAAGTTTATTTTAATCCCTTCGGGCATCTTTCAAACTGGATCCCACCCGAACCTGAAAATTAAACGCACATTGCTTCCTTTTTATTTAAGACTTTTAGAATTTATGCGTAACTTTGTCCCCCGAATCATTTAAAGGCATACAATTATCAATCTGACAAAATAATGACATCTCTGACATTAGCGATCGTTATCGTATTCATTACGGGCTATCTTTGTATAGCCTTAGAGAGTGTAACAAAAGTAAACAAAGCAGCTGTCGCATTGCTGATGTTCGTCTTCTGTTGGACGTTTTTTATGCTCGATCCCGGAGCTTATCTCACCGGCGTCAGCAGCGAAGGACTGGTCAATGCAGTAAGCGAAGCCATCGAACATCACCTCGGAAGCACCTCCACCACACTGTTTTTCTTGATGGGAGCAATGACCATCGTGGAGATAGTAGATCAAAACGGCGGGTTCAACTTCGTGCGCGACACGCTGAAAACCAAAAGCAAACGGGCACTGCTATGGCGCATTGCCATAATGACTTTCTTCCTTTCGGCCATCCTCGACAATCTGACTACGAGCATCGTTATGGTGATGATACTGCGCAAATTGGTACACGACCGCAAAGACCGACTCGTTTATGCCTCGCTGATCATTATTTCCGCCAATTCGGGTGGCGCTTTCTCCCCCATCGGCGACGTAACAACCATTATGCTTTGGAATAAAGGTCTCATCACGGCAGCAGGCGTTATCAAGGAGATTTTCATTCCGTCTATCATATCAATGGTGATTCCTGCATTAATTTTGCAGACTTCTTTAAAAGGCGAATTGGCCACAACTGATATCAAAATGAAGTCCGATTACCAAATACTCGATTTCAACAGCTCGCAGCGTAAGACTATTTTCTTCCTCGGTGTAGGTGGTTTGATGTTCGTACCAATCTTCAAATCCATCACACATCTGCCTCCGTTTATCGGTATTTTGTTGGTTCTCGGCGTGTTATGGACCGCTACCGAGGTCTTCTATCGCAATGTTCATCATACTAATGACGGGATGTCGCGCCGCGTGAGCAATCTACTCTCACACATCGATATGGCCACCATCCTCTTCTTCCTCGGTATTCTGATGGCCGTTGCGTGCTTAGAAGAGATCGGAATACTGACGACTCTCGGCCAATGGCTTAACAAAGTGTCGAGCGGCAACCACTATATCGTGACCGGTGTTATCGGAGTCATTTCGAGTATTGTAGACAATGTACCCTTAGTTGCAGGCTGTATGGGAATGTATCCCGTCGCTCCCACTGGCGATATGGCTGTCGACGGCATCTTCTGGCAGCTCTTGGCGTATTGCGCGGGAGTAGGAGGCTCAATCTTAATTATAGGAAGTGCGGCCGGCGTTGTCGTAATGGGATTAGAGAAAATCACATTCGGCTGGTATATGAAACGCATCTCTTGGCTTATTTTCGTAGGCTACATCTCGGGCATCTTCTCGTATTGGATCATCCGTACGTTCATCTTCTGAACCCTATGAGATAAACCATTGAAACATAAAAGAATGCGCCCACTGATGTCGTTAACGACATTCAGTGGGCGCATTTGTTTCCTTAGATAATCTAATATTGATTATTTTTCATTTTGGCAAATATGATATTGCAAGTGTTTCATCGGATGACCGCCCCACGAAGAATCATTGACATACTCGAAACCGATGCGAGTATAAAGACGTTCGGCCTTAGGATTACCTTTATCTACAAGCAAACCTACTGCGGGAAGATGCCGCTCACGAGCTCGGTCGATGGCCGATCGGAGCAGTGCCGAGGCTATTCCGCGCCGCCGATAATAACTGTCCACGGCCAGACTGTCTACATATAATTCGCCCGCCTGTGTCTCATCATCCATTTCACTGAAATCTCTTCCGAAACTCTTTTGTGCTTCTCGAATGAAAGCTCGACGCAAACGGTGCAGATCTTTGCCGTCATACACCACGCAAATACCTGCTACTTGCCCATTGTCTGTTGTTGCAACAAGCGTGTTCCGATAGCTATACTGACTCTCTTCGGCCTCAACGAGTTGTGTCATCAGTTCTTCAAAATCGGCAAGTGTATGTTCCTCACCGGCAAAATATTGACAACACGCATAGTCCATTGCCTGCATTATCAGTCGTGCAATACTGCGTGCTTGCTGCGGTTTAGCTGCTGTGATAATCATTATTCAAGTACAAAAATACGCATTTCGGCCGAAATAATCCCCTATTAGACACTATTTTATATTTTATTTTACCTCAAAGCGAATACCCGCCGAAAGCATTTTGCTCACTATGCCTGCAACACGGACACCCGTTATAACTTATAACTCAAAATATATCTATATAATAGTAGGTACTAATCCGTTCCTCCCTCCCCTCTCGTCTTCCGCTCGTTGTACCAGCATTGAGTGACAGACATTTGCGAAAAGGCGTTAAACACCTCGCGATTAACGGTTAATTGCAACACAACTAACCGTTAATTGCAATATAACTAACGATTAATCATAAGGTCAGACAGAAGTATTCATCGGCAATGAAAGAAGAGGGAGAGGGTTATTGCGGGTAATTCAGATTTTCATCGGTTATCCGTTCGAGTACTTCCGTTAAGAATTTGCGAGATTCCCAGCGAGCCATCGGGAGGTCGTGAAGCAAGTAATTGCCGCAGTCTCGGGGTGCAGCACCGGGAATTTCACCGTCAAATTCGGCGACAAAGCGAAATGTTCGCTGCATTAAATCAACAATATCGGCTGAGCGAAGGTCACCGCGCATCACCAGATAATTACCTGTCAGACAGCCCATCGGTCCCCAATAGATGATGCGGTCTTGCCATTCGGGGTCATTTCTGAGGTAAGTTGCAGCGAGATGTTCAATGGTGTGGATGGCACCGGGATGTAAAACTGGTTCGCGGTTGGGTTCTTTCATCCTTATGTCGAATGTAGTAACGACTTCGTTACCTACATTATCTTGCCGACTTACATAAATACCGCGTTTCAAGCGGTTGTGATCAATGGTGAAACTGGGAATCTTTTGCATCGCAGTTCGAATTTATGAGTATCTAAGTTTTTAGTTTATAAGTTTATGAGAAACTTTCTCGTGACATTGAATGAGCCTTCGGCCATTCGATTCCAAAAATCGAAATACTGTGCAGCTTTGTGGTCTTTGAGCGGCACATCACTAATAATGCGGAATGAAATGAATGGAGTTCGGTAGATAAAGCAAGTTTGTGCGATAGAACAACTCTCCATATCGACAGCCATTGCGTGTGGAAAGCGATTTAATATGGTCTGCATCTTTTCGCGAGAATCCACAAACCATTCGCCGCTGACAATCTGTCCACTGTGTATCTTGGGTACATCCGGACCGTTGACAGCCAATGCCAGCTCCACCAATTGGCTCGGAGCAGGAAACGACGGGGGCATTCCGAGAATCTGTCCGTAGGCACATTCGCTGCCGCAATAGGCATCGTGGTAAACGTATTCGGTGCCGACCACCACTTCGGTAACATTCAACGACACGTCGGCTCCGCCCGCAACACCGGTCGAAATAATGAGATCGGGATGATAATTGTCAATCATTTCTACTGCACCGATCGCAGAATTGACCTTGCCAATGCCGCATTGCTGCATCACGACAGCATTATTTCCGATCTCGCCCAAGATGAAATCCTTGTGGTTACGATGCTCCGTGCGGTACGCACCCAACAGTGTTTTCAGTTGCTTGAACTCCTTGTCCATTGCAACGATGATACCTATTTTCATTCGTTTTATGCCTTATCCTTGTGCAAAATTACAACATTTATTCCGAATATGGGCTGATTTCGATTGATTTACAGTATCTTTGTAGCATCAAAACAAATGTTAGTTGTGTAATGAAAGCATTGAAAAGACACCTCTATGACATTCTCGCGGTGGTGATGTTTGCCGTCATCTCCTTTGTTTATTTTATGCCGGCAGACATCGACGGGCGCATACTCTATCGCCACGACAGTTCTGCCGGACGAGGCGCAGGACGTGAAGCAACCGAATATTACGAGCAGACGGGCGAACGTACCCGGTGGAGCAACTCCACGTTCAGCGGTATGCCGACTTACCAGACGGCCCCGTCTTACAGCAGTACAGACACACTGTCGACCGTGATGAACGCCTATCATCTGTGGCTTCCAGATAATGTCTGGTTCTTATTTGCCTATTTACTCGGCTTCTACATCCTGCTTCGGGCTTTCGATTTTCGTGAAATGCTGGCGGCATTAGGCGCTGTGGTGTGGGCGTTTTCCAGTTATTTCCTTATCATTATAGCCGCAGGTCATCTGTGGAAAGTAATGGCTTTGGCTTATCTTCCGCCTATGATTGCAGGTATTGTACTTGCTTACAGAGGCAAATATCTATGGGGCTTCATCGTCACGGCTATCTTTGCAGCCTTTGAAGTCAAAGCCAATCACGTGCAGATGACCTATTATTACCTCTTTATCATTGCCCTGATGATTATCGCTTTCTTGTTTCAGGCGGTTCGAGAGAAGCAATTGGCCCGTTTCGGTAAGGCCACATTGGTGTGCATTGCAGCTGCCACCATCGGGATATGTCTCAATTTCAGCAATCTGTATCATACTTGGCAGTACAGTCAGGAATCGATGCGCGGCAAGAGCGAACTGGTGAAACAGAATGCAACCAACCAAACCAACAGTGGACTTGACCGTGACTACATCACCCAATGGAGCTATGGCATCGGCGAAACGTGGACTTTACTCGTGCCGAATGCTAAGGGAGGAGCCTCTGTTCCGTTATCACAGAATCAGCAAGCGATGGCCAAAGCCGATCAGCAATATATGCAGATTTATCAGCAGTTAGGGCAATACTGGGGCGAACAACCCGGTACTTCGGGACCTGTTTATGTGGGAGCATTCGTACTAATGTTGTTCATCTTAGGACTGTTTATTGTCAAAGGCCCGATGAAATGGGCATTATTGACAGCTACCGTGTTGTCGATTCTGCTTTCGTGGGGCCATAACCTGATGCCGTTTACCGACTTTTTCATCGATTATGTGCCGATGTACGCCAAGTTCCGAACAGTGGCTTCCATCCTTGTAATTGCCGAGTTTACCATTCCTTTGCTTGCAATGATGGCACTTAAAAAGGTAATCGATGAACCGGAAGTGCTTACCCACCAAGTGAAATACGTCTACATCAGTTTCGCTCTCACCGGAGGTGTCGCTCTGTTGTTCGCTTTGGCGCCCTCGTTGTTCTTCTCCGACTTCGTTTCTTCATCCGAAATGGCAGCGATGAAGAACATTCCCGCAGAGTATCTGAACCCTATGCTGACCAATCTCAAACAAATACGAGAGGCTATTTTCACTGCTGACAGCTGGCGTTCGTTCTGGATCGTCACCCTCGGAACGGTCTGTCTGCTGTTGTTTAAGGCCAAAAAACTTCGTGCTCCGTGGCTGATCGGTTCCTTGATCATACTTTGCTTGATCGATATGTGGCAAGTAGACAAGCGTTATCTCAATGATGAGATGTTCGTAGAACGCAGTATTCGAGACACACCCCAGCCTATGACAGCTACGGATAAGCAGATTTTGCAGGACAAGGGGCTTGATTACCGCGTGCTGAATCTGGCTTCCAATACTTTCAATGAGAACGAAACATCTTATTATCATAAAAGTATCGGAGGCTATCACGCCGCAAAACTACGTCGTTATCAAGAACTGATCGAAGCTTATATTATGCCCGAAATGCAGCGGATGATGCCTGCCATCGTTAAGGCTCAGGGCGATATGACCCGCGTAAATGGCGATTCTATCTACCCGGTACTCAATATGCTCAATACGAAATACATCATCCTGCCATTACAGGAGAACCAAACCGCACCGTTACAGAACCCTTACACCTACGGCAATGCGTGGTTCGTAGATCGGATTTCGTATGTGAACAACGCCAATCAAGAGCTCGACAGCCTCGGAAAGCTCAATCTTCGGCACGCGGCTGTGGCCGATGTAAAATTCAAGTCACAGTTAGGCGAGGCTGTTCGACAAGATAACGTATCAATGGTAAAGATTACTTCGTATGCACCTAACCAACTTTCGTACGACGTGATGTCCGATAAGGGAGGCGTACTCGTATTCTCTGAGATTTACTACCCGGGTTGGACGGCCACTGTCGACGGGCAACTCGCAGAGTTGGGACGTGTCAATTACGTGCTTCGGGCAATGAATATCAAACCCGGGAAACATCAAGTAACACTGCGTTTCTTCCCTGCTTCCATTAAGAAAACAGAAACAGTGGCCTATGTTTCATATGCTATCCTGATTCTTGTTATACTGATCGGTATCTTCGCCGATCGAAAAAAGAAACAAAAGGAGGCATAAACAATGAAAAAACTATTATCACTTCCTCCCAATCTTGTAGACTGTTTTCACGACGTTACAGGGCTCGACAGTTCGGAATGGTTCTGCACTTGCGATCCACTCGGAACTCCATTGGGGTCAGGTGGAGGCACAACTCACCTGCTGAAAGCCGCTTTTCAGGCAACGAATAACGGTCTTTCGTTCGACGATTGGCTGTCAAACGAGAGACGATTAATACTCCACGCCGGTGGACAAAGCCGTAGATTGCCGGCGTATGCACCGTGGGGCAAGGTGCTGACACCCGTTCCCGTATTTCGTTGGGAGCGCGGACAGCGTCTCTCTCAGGACTTACTCTCCCTGCAAATTCCACTTTACGAGCGAATGATGGAGGCCGCTCCACCGTCTGTCCGCACAATGATCGTAAGCGGAGATGTTTATATTCGTGCCACCGAATCTATCGGGCAGATTCCCGATGCAGATGTAATTTGCTACGGATTATGGCTCGGTCCCGACATCGCTAAGGATCACGGCGTGTTCGTTTCATCACGAAAAACACCCTCGATATTGAAGTGTATGCTTCAAAAACCATCCGTTCAAACACTCGGCGAACTATTCAACGAGCATCTATATCTTACAGATATCGGTCTTTGGATGTTCAGTGATCGAGCTGTTAAGGTACTGATGAATCGATCAATGCGTAATGACAACGTTGTCAACTACGATATGTACGGCGAATTCGGATGTGCTTTGGGAACCGATCCGGGTATCTGCGATACCGAGATCAACAGTCTACGCGTAGCCGTATTGCCTTTGCCAGGCGGCGAGTTCTATCATTTCGGAACCAGTCACGAGCTGCTTTCTTCCACACTGGCCGTTCAAAACTTAGTGAATGACCAGCGCGAGATAATGCACCACTCACGAAAGCCACATCCGGCAATGTTCGTCCAGAATGCGGAAACACGAATTCGAATTACCGAAAACAATCGAAACCTGTGGATTGAGAATAGCTATATCGGTGAGCAATGGCAGATTTCGTACGACAATATCATCACAGGCGTACCGCAGAATGATTGGCATATCTCGCTCAAAGGCGGCCAGTGTATAGACATTGTACCGATAGCAGAAGGCGGACTTGCCATCCGACCTTATGGCTATAACGATAAATTCCGCGGCAATCTGCATTCTTCGACCACGGAGTTTATGGGAATGGCATTCTCACAGTGGGCTGCCGAGCGACAGATAGAGATAGATGACATTGCGGGAGCAGCCGACTTGCAGTCTGCCTGCATCTTCCCTGTGGTGCAAAATACGGCCGATGCAGAACCCATTCTGCGCTGGATGCTCAGCGAACCGCAGTTAGCGGAAGGCCGCCGATTGTGGATGGCCGCGCAAAAAGTCTGTGCCGACGATATTTTAGCACGTTCCGACTTGCGTCGTCTCAATGCACAGCGCTGCCGATTACGTGCTGCCAATTGGTCGATGCTGGCCGATAACTATCGGCATAGCGTGTTTTATCAAATCGATTTGGATGATGCGGCACACGAATATGCCGCTAACGAAATTCCTTTACCTGCCCCTTTGCCCGATTCGGAACAGGTGCTCACGCGCATTCACGATGCAATGTTCCGCTCGGAAGTAGAACGTCTGCGCGGCAAAGACGGCAAGAAGAACGAGGAAAACGCCTTTGCGCTGTTGCGTCAGAGCCTGATTGAGACGGCATCCGGGCAGTTGCAGTCCCCCCGAATGTCTGTTTATGGCGACCAAATCGTATGGGGACGGAGCCCCGTTCGTATCGATATCGCCGGCGGATGGACCGATACGCCGCCCTATTGTCTGACGGAAGGCGGCAATGTAATCAACTTTGCCATCGAGCTCAACGGTCAACCGCCTTTGCAGGCATACGTTCGACCATGCTCGGAAGCACACATTGTGCTGCGGAGTATCGATCTCGGAGCTTCCGAAACGATTCGAACTTACGACGAGTTGGCGATGTATAATAAGGTAGGGAGCCCTTTTTCCATTCCCAAAGCAGCACTGGCATTAGCCGGTTTCCTGCCCGATTACGCAGCCGAACGCTTTCCATCGCTCGAAAGCCAGCTGCATTCTTTTGGATGCGGAATAGAGATTACGCTCCTCTCAGCCATTCCCGCAGGCAGCGGTTTAGGCACAAGCAGTCTGTTGGCATCTACCGTTCTCGGTGCATTGAACGATTTTTGCGGTCTGGCGTGGGACAAAACTGAAATCGGTTTGCGCACACTCGTCTTAGAGCAGTTGCTCACCACGGGCGGCGGTTGGCAAGATCAGTTCGGCGGTTTATTGCCGGGCATCAAGCTCTTGCAGACAAGCAACGGCTTTGACCAGCGCCCCGTAGTGCGCTGGTTGCCGTCGGATCTCTACACACAAACGGAATATCGCGCCTGTCATTTGCTGTTTTACACCGGCATTACACGTACGGCGAAGAATATTTTGGCAGAAATCGTTCGCAAAATGTTCCTCAACCAGCATACCGAAATTGCACAACTGCGCGAGATGAAAGCACACACGATGGAAATGTATGAGGCCATTCAACGGCAGAATTTCGCCGAAATGGGCCGTTTAGTACGTAAAACGTGGGCGCAGAATCAGGCACTCGACAGTGGGACCAATCCCGAGTCGATTCGTCGTTTGACAGATTTAGTCGATGACTTGTGTCTCGGTTATAAGCTCCCCGGTGCCGGCGGAGGCGGCTATCTGTATATGGTGGCCAAGGATCCTGATGCCGCCGCGCGCATCAAACAGATCTTAAACGATAACCGCCAGCATCCCAATGCCCGCTTCGTAGATATGACGCTGAGTACCAATGGTTTGCAAGTGAGTCGCAGTTAATGGTTAATCACCTTGCGAAAAGCCGTTAAACGCACGCCGTTTAATGGCTTTTTGCATTATGATTAACCGTTCATCATCGTGTAATGAATAACTGACTGGAATACCGTTCGTATTTAACTGGGAATCAATCATGTACAAATTAAAATTCCCCAAATGAACAATAAACTAAAATCTCAGCAATAACTTTATTGTCACTTCACGTCAATCCTCAATCATTATCTCACAAATCAAAATATACCGTGCTGTTATCCGCGTAGCGGATGCGCTGTAAACTGTATTCACGACAGTACGAATCATTCTGTACACTATCTTCATCCGCATAGCGGATGTGCTATTGACAGGGCACTGTTGGGAGCGAAGCGGACAACAGTGCCTAAGTAATTGCAATCCAACTCAACGCTGTAAGCGTTGCTCTGTTTTGTTATAAACAACTCATTGAGGCTCCCAATAAAAACCCTGCACGTATCCGCTGACTTGTGCGTTGTGCAGGAGTGCCTCAAATTCGGCCCTTGATGAGGTGTGAAGATGATGTTCTTCTTGGTCGGCAATGTATTTATACACAGTGTCTCTGAACTTGATCGAGACGGAGAACGCACCATAACCGCGCTGCCAGTAGAAGTCGGTATATCGATGGGGATTCAATGTTTTAAGAAAGACGGACGTGTTTCGCTTTACTTCTTTGATAACGGTCGAGAGGGCAATTGCGGTTGAAAGACTAATCAGCAGGTGTAAATGGTCTCCCGGTCCGTTGGCAATCAAGCCAGGACATTGCAATTTTTGGCAAACCTCTAATGCGTAAGCATTGAGTCGTTTCCGGTCTTCCGCTTGGATGTGTGGTGCTGATGGTTTTGCGTGGAACACGCAATGGATGAGAACATTACAAAGTGTTTGTGACATAGTTGAGGATTTTAAGTTTTTAGATAGTACCCGGTACAACGCTGATGGTATTGAAGTGTCTTACGTTTGCCTACCCACTGTTGTCCGTTTTGCTCCCGTCGGTGCCCTGTTAACAGCGCATTTGCTACGCAAATGATGGCTTACCAGATTTTGATTCGCTTGGCAAATTTAGTGATTTAGGTTGAATTAACTGTATGTTTAATATAGAAAATTCAAATAAATGATTTTCTTTTGGATTTCGAAGTATAAAACAGCGCAACGCTTATAGCGTTGAATGAAATAACGCCCAGCCAGGCACCGTTGTTCGCTTCGCTCCCAACAGTGCCCTATCAATAGTGCATCCGCTATGCGGATGGAAAGAGTGTACAGACCGATTTGTACCGTTGTGAATACGGTCAGTATCGCATTCGCGTAGCGGATGAAGTTTGTCAAACCTTTCAAAGAGATTCTTGGAATTGCAGGAAATATATTATCTTTGTCCGACGAATACCCAACGGGAAACCCATTATAAGATACAAAGAATAAACTAAGATGAAAAGGACGACTCTTTTGCTGTTTCTCCTGACCGCACTGACTGTCACAGGATGGGGAAAACAGGTGATAAGAGTGGCGTGTGTAGGTAACAGCGTCACTTATGGATCAGGATTGGCCGACCGAAAGACACAGGCTTATCCCGTCAGACTACAGCAAATGCTCGGAGATCGCTATGAGGTGAGCAACTTCGGACATCCTGGTGCCACACTGCTTAGACGTGGACATAAACCTTATATGCGGTTGCCCGAATTTCGGGAAGCCCTGAAATTCAAGGCCGATTGGGTGGTAATCCATCTCGGATTGAATGATACCGACCCACGAAACTGGCCGAATTACGGTTCGGAATTTATTCGCGACTATCGCACACTTATTGATTCGTTTCGCGTATCGAACCCGAACGCACGGATTTGGATATGCTTGATGACACCCATCGGCGACCGACACCCGCGTTTTCAGAGTGGAACACGCGACTGGTTCGCAGCTATTCAGCAGTGCATCAGGCGCATTGCAGCCACGGCCAACGTAGGATTGATCGACCTGAATGCACCTTTATACAATCGCCCCGACCTTTTTCCGGATGCTCTTCATCCTAATGCCGAGGGAGCAGAGATAATAGCTCGAACGATTTACAGCAATCTTACAGGCAACTTCGGAGGGCTTCAGCTCTCGCCGCTTTACACTGACGGGATGGTGATTCAGCGCGAACGCCCCATCTGTTTCAATGGTCAAGCCAATGCGGGAACCGTTGTCAAAGTGCAGTTTGATAAGCAAGAACAAACAATAAAGGTCTCGCCCGACGGCAAATGGTGCGTAACATTCCCGCAAAAAGCAGCCGGCGGTCCTTATTCGATAATGATTTCGGCCGGCAAGCAGCAACGAATTATCCGTGATGTGTGGGTGGGCGACGTATGGCTTTGCTCGGGACAGTCGAATATGGAGTTCACTCTGGCACGGTGTGCTACGGTAGATGAAGATATCAAATCAGCCGACCGGCATCCGAATTTACACCTATTTAATATGTCTACACATTATCCCACCGATGCCGTTGTGTGGGATTCGGTAACACTGACGAATATAAACAGTCTCCGACTGTTGAATAAAGGTCCGTGGCAAAGGTGCAATACGCAGAATGCCCGCAAGTTTTCGGCTGTGGCTTACCACTTCGGCCGCGTGTTGGCCGACAGTTTGCAGATACCCATCGGACTGATCTGCAATGCCGTAGGAGGTACCACCACCGAAGCCTGGATTGATCGTTCGACATTAGAATGGCAGTTTCCCGCTATCCTCAACGACTGGTATCACGGCGACTATGGGCAGCAATGGGCACGCAATCGAGCGCTGCTGAATATCAAAAATACAAAGAACCGATTGCAACGGCACCCCTATCAGCCTGCTTATATGTTCGAGTCGGGCATCCTTCCGCTCGATCATTATGCCGTGAAAGGCGTAATTTGGTATCAGGGAGAGTCGAATGCACACAATGCAGAACTGCATTCCCGTCTTTTTCCGATGCTTGAAGCGAGCTGGCGAGCATATTTCAGAGACTCTCGATTGCCGTTTTACTTTGTGCAACTGTCTCGCTTAAATCGCCCGTCTTGGCCCGCTTTTCGGGAGAGTCAGCGGCAATTGAGCCTGAAATTGCGTGACACTTGGATGACGGTAACGAGCGATTTGGGCGATTCTCTCAATGTGCATTACCGCCATAAAAGGCCTGTCGGCGAGCGATTGGCATTGCAGGCGCTACGCCACTCGTATCGACACGCAGTCGTTTCAGAAGGCCCTGTGCTCCGAAATGTCGTGAATGACGGCGTAAAACTGATTCTCTCGTTTGACAATGCAGTCGGATTGCGGGCAAAAGATGGTGTACTTCGTGGTTTTGAAGTGGCCGGAACAGAGGGTCTCTATGTGCCCGCCGAGGCGCGGATTGTGGGCAATCAAGTGGAAATAAGTAGCGATCGGGTGTCTCATCCTTGTGCAGTACGTTATGGTTGGCAACCTTTTACACGAGCGAATTTAGTAAATGAAAAAGGTCTTCCGGCATCAACATTTACGGAAGAAATAGTCCCTTACCCGTCCTCTCTCCCTTAAAAAGGAGAGTGAAAGCATCAGTAGATTGACAAACAAACATTTTTCCGTCTTTCTCTTTATCCTTAGGAGAAGCCGATGGAGACTCTAACAAGATAATATTTATAAATGAAAGGACTGCTATTATTGGTTTTTGCCCTTTTAATGGGTATCGAAAGCAATGCCGAAGAACTATTTTCCGTTCGGCGAGTGTATGGTTTTCCTGCGGGTGAACGAGGTATCGAACAGGGTGTCTCAGCGTGTTTCGCAGGGGCGATAGGGCATAGATTGTTGATGGCCGGCGGCTGCAACTTCCCCGAAGTACCTGCAGCCGACGGTGGGAAGAAACGATTTTATCGCGGAATTTATGCTGCCCGCCTTGTAAAAGACGATAGCTTAAACTGGAAAAAGGTAGGAGAACTGCCAACCGAAACCGCTTACGGTGTGTCTGTTACATTAGAAAACGGTGTCGTTTGCATCGGAGGCTGCAACGCATCAGGAGCTTTGCGCACGGTCCTTCATATTCGGATGGAAAACGAAAAGGCTGTCATTGATGCGTGGCCGGAACTTCCCTGTACAATGGATAATATGACGGGATGTCGCGTAGGACGATATATCTATGTAGGAGGCGGCAACTGCGACGGAATTCCCGGTAGTCGGGTGTTGCGTCTCGACCTGCAAAACGTAAAGCACGGATGGGTTCATTGCACGGCATTTCCGGGCAATCCGCGGGTACAACCCGTGTCGGGCGCCGTAGACGACATCGCCTTTTGTATTTGGGGCGGCTTCAATCCGCGCACCGATAAAGCTCCTGCCACACTTTCCTTAGAGGGCTGTGCCATCACGACCGATGACGGGACGTGGAGTCAGGAGCCTATTCCGACGGACAAAACCGGTGCTCCCATCTTCCTCGGCGGTGCCGCATCGGTGGGACTCCCAACAGGAGAGACACTTGTAGTAGGCGGCGTTCATCGAGACATCTTCCTGCAAGCGCTCAACAATCCACAGCCCGACTATTTGCGACATCCCGCAGAATGGTATTGTTTCAACCCCGATATTCTGCTCTATGACTATGGAGAATGGCGCTTAGTAGGCCGCAGTCAGGTTACGGCTCGTGCCGGGGCAGCCCTTGTTTGGTTTGAAAATGCAGTCTATCTTATCGGCGGAGAATTGAAACCCGGTATCCGTTCACCACACATTTTTAAATTATTTAGCCATTAACCCCCTGTATTTATTAAAATAAATGATTAATTTTGTAGCCATTAATAAACACTAATAGCTACCCTTGATGAAGATAACTAAATCTTACCCGTGGATTGTTGTAGCGCTGCTTTGGGTCGTTGCGCTCCTTAACTATATGGACAGGCAGATGCTGTCGACAATGCAGGAAGCAATGAAAGCAGATATTGCAGAGCTCAATCGGGCCGAAGCTTTCGGCGCATTGATGGCTGTTTTCCTATGGATTTATGGTATAGTGAGTCCTTTTGCGGGAATCATCGCCGACCGGGTGAGTCGTAAATGGCTCGTCATCGGCAGTTTGTTTGTATGGTCGGCAGTAACATTCCTGATGGGATATGCCACTACTTTCCACGAACTTTACTGGCTTCGGGCCTTTATGGGCATCAGTGAAGCACTGTATATACCGTCTGCCTTGTCGCTCATTGCCGATTGGCACGAAGGCAAATCACGGTCGCTGGCAGTGGGAATCCATATGACTGGCCTCTATGTCGGGCAAGCAATCGGTGGTTTCGGAGCCACAGTTGCCGCACTGTTTTCGTGGCATTCTACCTTTCATTGGTTCGGAATCGTCGGCATTTTATACTCTTTCGTCTTGCTGTTAACGCTGAATGAGAAGCCGAAAGACCATCTTTCATCAGACAAAAAGCCGCAAACGAGCCGGCCGTTAAGTTTCAATGTCTTCAAAGGACTCGGCGTGGTACTGTCTAACTGGGCGTTTTGGATCATTCTGTTTTACTTTGCCGCTCCCAGTCTTCCGGGTTGGGCGACGAAAAACTGGCTGCCGACGCTATTTTCATCAAGCCTCAATATCCCGATGGCCGATGCCGGTCCGTTGTCTACAATCACTATTGCCGTGTCTTCATTTATCGGAGTCATCATAGGTGGAATACTTTCCGACCGTTGGGTTCAGCATAACCTGCGCGGCCGAATCTATACAAGTGCAATCGGACTGGGAATGACTATCCCCGCACTTCTACTCTTAGGACTGGGCCATCATATCGTTGCCATTGTAGGAGCAGGGCTCTGTTTCGGTGTAGGTTACGGTATTTTTGATGCCAATAATATGCCGATCCTCTGCCAGTTCGTCTCCGCTCGTTATCGTGCTACGGCCTATGGCGTGATGAATATGACGGGCGTGTTTGCCGGAGCAGCTGTAACCCAGGTATTGGGAGCGTGGAGCGACGGCGGCAATTTAGGTTTGGGATTTGCCCTTTTGGGTGCAGTCGTGGCACTGGCCTTGGCATTACAATTGATATTCCTTCGTCCCACGACAGATAATATGCAGTAAACAACACAAAAAAAAACAATAGATATGGAAAAGATTATCGGTCTGATAGATGCCCCGTTTACTCCGTTTCATCCCAACGGAGATGTCAATTTACAACCCATCGAGGCCTATGCCGCAATGCTGGTTAAAAATGGTTTGAAGGGAGTTTTCATCAACGGATCTTCCGGTGAAGGCTATATGCTCACCCCGCAAGAACGTATGCAACTGGCCGAACGATGGGTTTCGGTGGCTCCAGAAGGGTTTAAAGTGATCGTACACGTGGGTAGTTGCTGTCTGCGCGAGAGCCGGCAGCTGGCCGAACACGCGCAGAAGATCGGTGCTTGGGGCATCGGTGCGATGGCACCTCCATTCCCTCGAATCGGCAGAATACAAGAACTTGTTGAATATTGCGAGGCTATTGCCTCGGCAGCTCCAAATCTTCCTTTTTATTATTATCATATTCCAGCTTTCAACGGAGCCTTTCTTCCGATGCTCGATTTGCTGAAAGCAGTGGACGGACGCATACCTAACTTTGCCGGAATCAAATATACTTATGAGAGTCTTTACGAGTATAACCAATGTCGTTTGTATCAGGATAACAAGTTTGATATGCTTCACGGGCAAGACGAAACTATCCTTCCGAGTCTCGCACAAGGTGGAGCCAAAGGCGGAATAGGCGGTACCACCAATTATAACGGACGCGAATTGGTGGGCATTATCGATGCCTGGAATCGCGGAGACATTGCTACAGCCCGTGAAAAACAAGACTTTGCACAGGCCGTCATCAACGTGATCTGCCGCTATCGGGGTAACATCGTGGGCGGAAAACGCATTATGAAGCTCATCGGTTTCGACTTAGGTCCGAACCGAACACCTTTCCGTAATATGACCGACGACGAAGAACGACAGATGCGGAAAGAGTTAGAAGAGATCAGATTCTTTGATCGTTGTAATGTGTTTTAACAGGTTTACTATGGACATCAAACAGTATTTGACCGATTGGTCAGCCTCTTATCGAAGCGATTTAGTAAACAACATCTTGCCGTTTTGGCTCGAACACGGACTCGATCGCAAGTTCGGCGGCGTCTATACCTGCGTGGATCGTGACGGAACTTTAATGGATTCGACTAAATCGGTGTGGTTTCAGGGCCGCTTCGGATTTATTACCGCTTTTGCCTATAACAACATTGAGCGGCGCGCAGAATGGCTCGAAGCCTCCAAGAGTTGTATTGATTTCATCACCGACCATTGCTGCGATGAGAACGGAAGAATGTATTTCGAAGTGACGGCAGACGGCACTCCGCTGCGAATGCGCCGTTATCTCTTCTCCGAATGCTTTGCAGCTATCGCGATGTCGGAGTATTCCATCGCATCGAGAGATAAGAGTTACGCGGAACGTGCACTCGACCTATTCCGACTCATACTGCGATACAAGAACACACCGGGACTTCTCGAACCGAAGTATCTGCCCGCCTTGGCGTGTCAGGGACACTCGCTTACGATGATACTCATCAACACCGCCTCGCGATTGAGGGCTGCACAGGATGATCCGATGCTCAAAGCACAGATCGATGAGTCACTGGATGCGCTGCAGAAGTATTTCATCCATCCCGAATTTAAAGCTCTTTTGGAAACAGTCGGACCGCAGGGTGAATTCATCGATACCTGTAACGGGCGCGTAATCAATCCCGGTCATTGCATCGAAACATCGTGGTTTATCCTCGAAGAAGCCCGTGCGCGCGGTTGGGACAATGATCTCAAACAGCTCGGTTTGCAGATTTTCGACTGGTCGTGGGACTGGGGTTGGGATGCGGAATACGGCGGAATCATCAACTTCCGAGACTGTCGCAACCTACCGCCGCAAGACTATTCGCAGGACATGAAATTCTGGTGGCCTCAGACCGAGACGATCATCGCGTCGCTCTATGCCTATCTCGCCAGCGGCGAAGAGCGCTATCTGCATATCCACAAGCAGATCAGCGACTGGACATACAGCCATCTTCCCGATGCGGAATACGGCGAATGGTTCGGTTATCTCCATCGCGACGGAACCGTGGCACAGCCTGCCAAGGGTAACATCTTTAAAGGTCCGTTCCACATTCCGCGGATGATGATCAAGGGGTATATGCTTTGCCAGGAGATTCTTAATAAGTAAACGAGTGAACAAGCTGACAAGAATTTACTTGTTCACTACTTGTCTACTCGTTCACTCGTCTACTTACTATAGTGTAGTACGGCAGTATTCATTGGCGTTTGGGGTCCGAAGATAGCAGTATCCACAATCCGCGCACTTCCACTGTTGATAAAGGTTGTCGCTTTGCCGCTTCCGTTACAGCCCGATACGCTGAGTTCTTAAACGATTCTGCTACAGTAAAAGAGACATCCGATTTGTATACAAATCGGATGTTCTTGAAATACGATGTCCCATACGTTAATAAATTCATCGCACTCACGTAATTTGTAAGGACTACTCTGTGCGCCATACTTGGAAACCGCCGTCACGCTCATAGATATTGCCTACAACAACGTCACCATTGTAAAAGTAGAGATAATACGCACGCCCACTGAAGAAAGGCTCGGGAGTGCAGCTCCAATAGCGGCCGTGCGTTCCAAAGTCTTTCAACTTGCCATTGCTATAATATCCCGCAGCAGGGAGGAAGAAATAGTTGCCGGTGTTGGCAGGAGTTTGATGAGTGATATAATTATTATTGGGTGGTGTTATATAAAGCCTCTTAGTAGCTAAATCACGACCCAGTGGATCTGCTTTTTTGAGTTCAGCTGCATTTGCTTTCCCATTTTCAGAAGCAATAACACTCGCCTTCTTAAACCACATTCCACCAACATAAAGGTGCCTCCAGGTCGTCCACAGGGTGGTATTGTCCCAATGCGGATCGCCTTTCAGGCAATACCAAATGCACTCGTTGACGTTGGGGCAAAACTTTGCCGATTTAGAAGCGGCAGTAGGATGGCTTACTTGACTATACCAGCGATTTGCATCCGAGGCTTCTGGATAACCACTACTTTGTACACCGTTTTTCTTAGGCTGTGCCGCTTTATGTCCCGCCCAATATTCATCTTGAGCATCCCACATATAATATTTATCATCACAGACTTTTACATCCAGTTTCGATGCAATGTCGTAATACTCTCTTGCTACATAATTGAATGCTTTAAGCTTTTTGACAATAACCCCTTCGACGTTAGTCTGAACATCTCTTATATAATACTTCACGGTGAGCTTATGATAACCGGGAGCAATCACCATAAATGCTCTGTTGGTGACAAGAGAGGTATTATTTTTATTCAGAGGAAAACCATCAGCATAGTCACCACTCCCCTTTGTTGTGAGCGTGATGGTCTTTTCGCTTCCTGAACCAGTGAGTTTATTACCGGCGGCATCGAGTGTGTAGCTGCCGGCAATATTATTGTCGGAACTAACTTCAATTTTCGTAATATAGGTGCTGACAAGCGTATGGCTTGTAGAAGGCAGGAAACACAGATACGATGCCTTATGCTCAAGTGTGAAATCAAATTGCCCATTTGCATTCTTGATTGCTTTTCCCAATCCACAGTCGCCGGCTTTACCGAAGTGCTTGGTGTTATTGGGCTCTGTCTGTGTCTGTTGGGCTGCGATAGTCACTTGGTCATTGACGCCGTCCGCTCCGGGATAATAGACCGTGTAACTATTTGATGCGTAAGTGCCCGGCATCATAAACTTGAAATGTGCTTGTCGGGTTCCTGAGACAGAGTTACTGCTCTTTTTAAAGCCGTTGCCATCATCTTTTACATAGATATGGTCACCGTCTTCCCAAAAGAAAGCTCCAGAATGATAGTCCAACGACGTACGTGTGTTGGAGGCATCAGCAGAAGCGAAAGCGGTCAAATCTACATTCTCCTTATTTGCTGCTGTTTCTTTTTCTGTGTTCAAGACTGCATCACCATTTGAACACCCTGCCATAACTGCCAGCAGAACGAAGACGGCAACATATGATAAAACTTTTGTTTTCATTATCCGTGAATATTTTATAACATATTTAATCCTACCAAACATTCTCTATTTCTTCTTCACTTCCAAAGAAAGAATTCCTTTTAGCTTCTTCTTCCTCACCAGGACCCGGCTTGTGTACTCCCGGCTGATGATCTCCTGGATAGGAGGTTTCCAACAAATGACTTTCTGTTTTCACATAGAAAGCTTCAATCCTTGGCTTGTGATAAGCCATTCTACTTACTTGATTTTCTTTCATCGCCTTTATTTTTTAATAAATATTTGTTCTTATTTTATTTCTCGAATTTGAGAAAAGACATAAAAGTCCCCGAACAAAGATAACTTTTACAAGCTCTTTGCTTACGGGGTATTCTTAATGTTTTCGCGTGCATATGCGCGAATATAATAATGTAAAGTTACGCCTGTTGTATATAACACTTTTTCCTGAAACAACCAAATACAAAACGTTAAAAAGCACGGAGAAATCAACATTTCTTCGTACAGCATTGCTGTTATATCTTGCTCTTTTTACCATTATACTCTCTTATTCAGATCCTACACCCATCTGACTCTTCCGAGAGAGAAAAATGAATCATATAGACACAAATTCGGCGACAAAGGTAGATAAAGAATCTTAAATTCGCAAACATTTTAAAGAAAAATACATAATTTCTCCCTTTCTTTTCGGAGTTCTACTCCGAAACTTTGCTGAAATCTGAAAGTAAAGACGTTCTAAACATTACGATACGGCCAATACACTTCATATTTACTTTTATCTCGTTGTTTTTCTTTGCCAGACTGTAATAAATAAGAGGTATACGAGAAGACGATGAGAAGTATAGGACTTCTGCACACCTCCTCCCATACCTTTCATCACCGGGTATATAAGGAACCTCCGAATCTTATGGTGCTAACTCTCCTTTACGTGTCTTCCAATTGTCTTTGACATAACTATTAGGATAAGTCGTGGAATTAAGGAGACGTCCACCACGTTCGCGAATATAGGTATCAAAGCTGCGTTTTCCTTCTTTCAGGATAATGACTCGGGCTCCGTTGCGCAGATGGTTATACTCAGTGTTACCCCCGGAAAAACGCCCGTGAGCCAGTAACACGTCATAATAAATGACTGAATAATCGTTATCGTGATCGTGACCGCAGAAGATTCCCATCACATCGCCGCACTCTTTCATTGCCGTAAACATACCCGAGTTGAGGTTAGGAGTATACGCCCGTTCCATCCGAGTACCGTAAAGTATGCATTGAGGATTATCAACGGCCATATTAAATTCAGGCAATGGGACATGAAAAAAGGCCAAAGCCGGAAGTGGGCGACCGCTATTCTGCGAGCGGTAAGTTGCACTCTGACGGCGATACCACCCGATTTGGTCGAATGTTAACCATTGATAACCGTTCACACCAGGCATTCCACTGCGATTGTGGCTGTCGAAACAATACACCAAAGCAGCTGTTCGCGTACCGCTTGACGACTTGATAGGCAGCACATAATCCATTGTCTTAGTCACATTGCGGTCGGGTTGGATGTTGTAAGGCACCTTCCGCATTTGGTCATAAAGCGCAGTGAGCGGCACACCTTGTTCTCCGTCGTGGTTGCCAAACGTCATAACGAAAGGCCTTTTATGCGCCGAAAGACAGTCTAAGACTTCTTGCAGCGCTTCATTCCCGGGCTTTGAATAAATAATATCGCCCGTAACGACGATCAGATCAGGCATCTCTTGGTTTATGATTTCATTCATACAAGCCAGTGCGGCGTCAGAAGCGGGCGTATTGGTCTTATAATGAAGGTCGGTAAACTGTACGATTTTAAATGTCCCGTTGTGGAATTTCAGGCCCTGTCCAACCATTGTCAAACATAACATTGCGGTTATCACGACCGCTGAAAATCTCTTTTCCATATCTTGGTTTACATCAAATACCAGTTGCAAATGTACGAAATAACTCAGGAAATAATGCGCGTTTCGCACAAGATTTTTATCAGAACATAAATTCAACAGCCTGTTCCCGGCAGACATCACCATCGAATCGATGCCGGCAGACGTATCGATCTTTCCCTGCACGAATATCAGAGCCTATTATCGTCAGAGCAAATCCAGCGTGCACTTTAACATTCAGTAATCCTCATCAGCTGAAATATCGCAAGATGGGTGTCATAAAACGAGTAAGCTGATTGGGGCGAGGCTGATTGTGATAGTCGATTCGCGACAGACTCTGTGAAATGTAAAGTCGCTTGCGCGAACGCGACATCGCTACGTAAAACTTTCGTGCATCTTCGGCCAACAGCCCCTCATCCGTCTGATTGTAATAGTTGGGATAACGCCCGTCAATAGCATCAAAGACGATGACATTATCGAATTCGAGTCCTTTGGCCTTGTGAACTGTGGTTACGAAAACACGATCTCGGATAACGGAACTGCTACAAAGATCAGCCTCTTTCAGTGTATTGATTTCCATTATATGCCTGCCCAACTGTTCAATCAGTGAATTTTCGCAGTGCATATCGATGACATCTTCCGTGAGATAAGCCTCGATATAACCGATACCGTCGACTTTCTCGACAAGTCCATTGGCCAAAAGCGCATCATAAAAACACATCAGTTCGGCTATCAACGGTAATCGGTCGACCTCTGCACAAGATGTATATAACCGGCGACGGGCATCGAGAAACAAGTCACGATAAATACGTCTAAGCCGCTCTGCACAAGTTTTCACGCGGTCGCGAGCCATAAATGCACGCTGAGCAGGCAGCAAAGCTCGTGCCCGTTCATAGCAATAAGCTACGACGTTGGCCGTTGCCTCGACATCGGCATCGGCCAAATGCGAGTTCTCTCCATGCAAATGAAAGATCTCCAACAAGGCTTTCAACTTGTATTGTTTTAAATCCGGCTCGAGAAGATGCATCAATTTCAGCGAGTCGAAGTACTGAGGAAAACGCTCGTGCAGGTCGATCCCCGGACAATAGCGGCGCAGATTCCGATCGAGTATGTTGTAATCATAGTCCGCATTATGCCCCAACAAGACATCGTCGCCTACATAATCGAGAAACATTTGCAGCGCTTCGTCGTGCGGATATTGCCTGTTGTGCTTCAGTTCTTCGATAATCGGATTCACAATGTCGCCCAAATGAGAAGGTATCTCGCGGTCGGTGGCTATAAAAACAACAAACTCCGAACCTTCCACTACCCGTCCTTCACGCATTTTGACGGCTGCGATCTGCACGATATCATCCGTAAAAACATTGAGCCCCGTTGTCTCGGTGTCGAATACCACGATCTCTTTTTCAGTGCAAGTTCGGACAAAATCCTGCACATAAGACCCATCTTCGTAAAGCAAAAAGTCAGAAGGCAGCAGCCCGTTGTTCTGACACGAACGGACGAAATTACGTGCTGCACTGTTAGTTTCCACTACTTTCAGACCCTTGACCAGCCTCGACCACGCGATAAAATTATGTTCATTGGCCAACACATTGAGGTGAGCAAGCAGCAACTTAACCTCATTGGTAGAAAAAAGATCGATTCCCGACACTTTGAAATGCGGCAACTCCAAGTCTCGCAGCGCCCTGCTTACCAACTCGGCATCGCTGTTTGAACTGACAATTATCGCCGTTGTCTCTTCCGTAAAGTTATCGTGCAGCTGCCGGGCGAATGCAGCCACATCGCGATATTCGGCATCTATGGTGTCACTGTACAGCAATTTCAGTTCACCTTCTCTGCAAGTCGCCTCGTTATCAGCCTCCGGCAACAGGTCGGCATTGATTCGGAGCACCTGCGATGCGTATGTATTCAGCACGTCGAGCAGGTATTTCGGCGACCGATGGTTGACTGTAAGGTGATGGATTCGCCCCTTGCAGCGTTCCCGCAACACGTCGAGCGTATCGAGTTTGGCACCCATAAAGGAGAAGATGGCCTGCTGTTCATCGCCGAGAAACATCACCGTAGCATTATCGTTGGCCGTTATCGCATCGACGATAGCCAGCTGCAAAGGGTTCAAATCTTGCACCTCGTCTATCTGGATCCACGAAAATCGACGAAAGTTCTGCTGCTGTTCGCCCGTTAAAGTGTCGTAAGTAAGCAGTAGCAAGTCTTCAAAATCTACCAGTTTGTTGTCTGTTTTATATTGTTCATACTGCCTGGCGAGTTTCATTTTACGCAGAAGTGCATCGAGAACCGCCCTCATTCCATAATCATAGCCCTCCACCCGTAAAGCATCGAGATAGAAATCGGTATGCATATAGATGTCGGTCATTACTTCGGCAGTAAACTCCATTCGTTGCACACGGCATATTTCGCGCATTGCCGCGATATCATCGGCATTGATACAATCGGTGTGCAACCGCAGCATTCGCGGATGACGATGAGCCACCTGATACATCAAATGCGAGAGAAAAACCACATCGTGATAGTCGTGCAACCGTTTATAAGTAGCCGCCACCTGCGTTTCATCCTCATCGAGAAAGCGTGCCAGAATGCTGATTGCATCGTCATCGTCGATTACCGAAGACTCGGCTGGGATGACATTGTTCTCAAACAGAAACCGCGAACAGAATCGATGAACGTTCCCTACATACAGCTTCGCGATGTCATCGTCATCGATATGCGCACGAATTCGTTCCATCATTCCACGTGCCGCGCGGTTGGTGAACGTCAGACAGAGCATATCTTCATAAGCCGTTCCACATTGTCGAGCCCGCTTCACGCGCTCCGTCAGAATCTGTGTTTTTCCACATCCCGGGGGTGCCAGCACCAAATGCTGACCTCCCTGTATGTCGATTACTTCGCGCTGACTCTCATCCGGCTGCCAATCCAACAGTCTTTCTCCCATCATCTTTTGTCTTTTCAATGGTACAAAGATAATATAATTCGCGGGAAATATAAAAGAATGCGATGTGCTTTGTAATGATTTAAGATTCAAGCAATTACAATACACTTTGCAAAAAGCCGTTAAACGCACGCCGATTAACGGTTAGTTGCACTACGTTTAACGGCTTTTCGCAAGATGATTAACGGCCTTTTAAAATCAAAGCGATATTCCTTTGGTTTTTGCTCGATATTTTCCCTTTCGATAAGACATACATACCGGGATTGCAACCAGAGATTGCTCTTTATACATTTTCATCTTTCAGATAAAGAAATAAATGTGAGCCCCTACTCGTTTGCAAGTCTTTGTCTCAGCATTTAGGAGCATTCGCGCCTTTACCTAATAATTTCTTGATTTCTGCATCGGTCTTTATCAACTTATCTTTGCATAGTTTTATCAACTGCTGAGCAGTCTTCAGCTGCTCGCTGAGCGTATCGATGTCAAGCTCATTGTTCTCCATTCGGGTTACGATATCTTCCAATCGGCGTACCGCATCTTCATATTTAATGTTCTGTTTCATATCCGTTCGATTTGTTTCTCTTATTTCACGACAGACCATATCGTGCCGTGGGCCACACGTGTTTCTATCTCGTCGCCCGACCGAAGACTGCGGGCATCGCGCACGGAACGACCGTTGTGCAAGGTGATACTGTACCCACGGTTGAGCAATTGCACAGGATCGACGGCCTCGACACGCTGTGCAAGCAGGTCTATCCGATGCTGCTCGACCGTGAGAAGTCGTTCGGCAACAGGCGGCAAGCCTGCGGACAGAGCGGCAAGACGATGTTCGGCGGCAGCAAGATGCTGTCGGACAGCAGCAATAAGGGTGGCAAACAGATTGTCAAGATGGGCTTCGCGACTCGTTTTTACGACCGAGAACTGCATCGGGATAACACTTGCGAATCGGTCAATACGCATTCGTTCGATTGCCAATCGCTGTCCGACAATGCGTGTCACGGCCTCTTGCGCCTCGCCGATACGTTGTAACACGGTAGCCAAATGGTCTATAAGAAAAGTCGCTGCGGCCGTAGGCGTCTTCACACTCGTATGAGCAACGAGGTCGAGTACGCTCTCATCGCGCTCGTGTCCGATGCCGGTAATGACCGGAAGCGGGAAGTTGGCCACGTTTTCAGCCAGCTCTAACGTATCGAATCCGCTCAATTCGCTTGTGGCTCCGCCTCCGCGGATGATCACGACTGCGTCGAACGCGTCGGCATCGGCATTGATACGGTCGAGCGCCGCTATCACACTGCGTTCCACTTGTTCACCCTGCATCACGGCAGAAAACAATTGCGCGGTAAAGTGCAGCCCGTAATCATTGTGCAGAAGTTGGTTGCAGAAGTCGCCATAGCCCGCTGCATTCTCGCTGGAAATCACTGCAATGCGCTGTGTAAACATAGGAAGCGATAATTCTTTCTGCAATTCCAAGACTCCCTCCTGCCGTAAAATACGAATGATTTCTTGTCTTCTGCGCGCCAAATCGCCCATTGTAAAGCGCGGATCGATATCGGTAACAATCCACGAAAAGCCGTAAGCCTCGTGGAAATCAGCGTGCACCCGCAGCAGCACTTTCAGTCCGGCACACAGCCGTCGGCCCGTCATCCGCTCGAAATAAGGGCCGACCAGCATCCAGCGCGACCGCCAGCACTTGGCTGAAGCACGGGCAACGGGTGTATGAGTCGACACATCTTTCTGCACCAACTCCATATAACAATGCCCTCGTACTTCCCTTACCTCGGCAAGTTCGGCCTCTACCCAATATTCATCTGGCATCGAGACATCGATTGTTTCACGTACCAGTTGATTGAGTTCATATAAAGACAGTTGCGGGGTTTGCTCCCTATCGGTCATTCGTTCTCCTTTTCTTGTATTTTGATTTGTGCAAAGTTACGATATTAAATCGGTTTTCCGAACGTTTCTCCCGGGGTATTACGCCTGTCTGAGAAATTTTGTTTATATTTGCAGCGTAATCAAAACAGGAATGGATCACAAACAGGCGACTTTGGAATTGGGCACCAAACCCGTAGGTAAACTGCTGATGCAATATGCCATTCCGGCCATTATTGCGATGACGGCAGCGTCGTTATATAATATGGTGGACAGTATTTTCATCGGCCAGGGGGTAGGTGCGATGGCCATTTCAGGGCTTGCCATCACATTCCCTTTTATGAATTTGACGAGCGCTTTCGGTGCAGCCATCGGCATTGGAGCCTCTACCTGCCTTTCGGTTAAGTTAGGACAGAAAGACTATTCCACTGCACAGCGAATCTTAGGAAATACGTTTACGCTGAATCTTATCATCGGATTGTCACTCACATTGGTGTGTCTCCTTTTCCTAAATCCTATTCTTCGCTTCTTCGGAGCAAGCGACCAAACCATCGTTTATGCGCGAGACTATATGGAAGTGATTCTTGCCGGTAACGCAATCTCGCATATGTACTTCGGTCTTAACGCTGTATTGCGGGCGGCAAGCAAGCCTCGACAGGCTATGTTTGCTACCATTTTCACCGTCGCTTTCAATGCAGTGCTCGACCCGTTGTTCATTTTCGGACTCGAACTCGGCATTCGCGGTGCGGCGTATGCAACCATTTTATCGCAAGCCGTGGCGCTCACGTGGCAACTGAAACTATTCAGCAACAAGGCCGAACTCATCCATTTCAAACGCGGAACATTCCGACTGCGACGCGATTTGGTGCGGAATATCATCGGGGTCGGTATGTCTCCCTTTGCAATGAACGTTTGTGCGTGTGTCGTTGTTATTTTTATCAATACCGGACTGGTGCAATACGGCGGCGATTTGGCCGTCGGCGCCTATGGCATTGCCAACAAAGTGGCTTTCATTTTCGTGATGATCACGATGGGAGTCAATCAAGGAATGCAACCGATTGCAGGTTACAACTACGGTTCGCAACAATTAGACAGGCTGTTGCGCGTACTCAAACTAAGCGTCATTGCAGGCACGGTGGTGATGACAAGCGGCTTTTTGCTGGCGACGTTAGCACCTTACCCTTGTGCAAGACTGTTCACTTCGGACAAGACTTTAATTGCAATGTCTATCCGAGGAATACGCATCGTAATGCTGAGTTTCCCCATTGTGGGCTGCCAAATGGTCATCACCAACTTCTTTCAGAGCATCGGTAAGGCACGCATCAGTATGTTTCTGTCGCTGTCCAGACAACTTTTATTTCTCATTCCGATGCTGATTATCCTGCCGAAACATTTCGGCGTAGACGGTGTTTGGATCTCGATGCCGGTGGCCGATACTGTTTCGGCCGGCGTTGCAATAGCGATGATGACCGTATATATGCGTAAATTCAATAGACAACATAAACAGTTGACCGATGAACGACAAGAATTTAATCATTAATGTGGGCCGACAGCTCGGCAGCGGAGGCCGAAGCATTGCGCGATTGTTGGCCGATGAGTTCGCATGTAAGTTCTATGACCGCGAGCTTCTTAACTTAGCGGCCAAGGAAAGCGGTTTTAGTGAGAAGTTCTTTGAGCAAAACGACGAAAATAAAGGATTCTTAAAGTCGCGCTTCCACATACATATTCCTTATATGCCCGACGCCAACTTCTACAACGATAAGTTCTCACAGGAGAGTTTGTTTCAGTTTCAGAGCGATGCAATTCGCAAGGCAGCCGATGCGGGTCCGTGTGTGTTCGTAGGGCGATGCGCCGACTATGTGTTGCGCGATTACCGCAATGTGGTGAATATTTTTATCACAGCCGATACACAAAAACGCATAGAACGCATAGCCGAACGTCACGCCTGCGACGCAAAAACAGCCGAACGATTGGTCAATTCGATTGAGAGTGGTCGCTCCTCTTATTATAATTATTACACGGGTAAACGTTGGGGCTTCAGCGATTCGTATGATCTCTGTATCAATTCGAGTCTGCTCGGCATCAAAGAAACAGCTCGGTATCTGGCTGATTTTATCCGAAAGCGAATGCAACGACAATGAAAAGATTAGGCATTATCAGCGATACGCACGGTTATTGGGACGAGAAGTATCTGCATTACTTAGAACCTTGCGACGAGATTTGGCACGCCGGCGATATCGGTTCGACAGAAGTGGCAGATCGGTTGGCTGCCTTTCGCCCGCTCAAAGCCGTCTACGGCAATTGCGACGGGGGCGATTTAAGACTGATGTTTAAGCCTCGACTGCGTTGGAAATGCGGAGACATAGACGTGCTGATGACGCATATCGGCGGTTATCCGGGGCATTACGACCCTGCAATTCAGAGCACACTGTATGCTGCTCCGCCGCAACTCTTCGTCTGCGGACACTCTCATATCTTGAAGATTCAGTATGACAAAACCCTCCGTTTGCTGCATATCAACCCGGGAGCAGCAGGTATTCAGGGTTGGCATAAAGACCGAACGCTGGTTCGTTTGACCATTGAGGGCAACCGATTCACTGATTGCGAGGTGGTAACTTTATAATTGAGAGTTTCACAAACAAAATCATTTACATTGACAACAACATAAAAACAACGATATGAAAACGTATTTAGTCACGGGCGCAGCAGGTTTTATCGGCGCCAATTTCATTAAATACCTGCTTGAAAAGAAGTACAAGAACGACAACATCCGCATCATCGTGCTTGATGCTTTGACCTATGCGGGCAACCTCGGAACCATCAAAAACAACATCGATGACAAACGATGCTTCTTCGTTCGAGGCGATATCCGCGATCGCGAATTGGTTGACAAACTCTTCAAAGACTACGATCCCGACTTCGTTGTCAACTTTGCGGCCGAGAGTCACGTAGACAGAAGCATTGAAGATCCGCAGCTTTTCCTCTCCGTTAACATCTTAGGCACGCAGAATCTGATGGACGCTGCCCGCCGTGCTTGGGTCAACGGGAAAGATGCCCAGGGCTATCCCACGTGGCGAGAAGGCAAGCGTTATCACCAGGTTTCAACCGATGAGGTCTACGGGAGTCTCGGTTCCACAGGCTATTTTACCGAAGAAACGCCACTGTGTCCGCATAGTCCGTACAGTGCTTCAAAAACAAGTGCTGACCTGTTTGTAATGGCTTATCACGACACTTACCATCTCCCGGTAAGCATCACACGGTGTTCCAACAACTACGGACCCTACCATTTCCCTGAAAAACTTATCCCGTTGATCATCAACAATATTCTTGCCGGTAAGCCATTACCCGTTTACGGCAAGGGCGAAAACATCAGAGACTGGCTCTATGTGGATGATCACTGCAAGGCAATAGACCTTGTTGTACGCGAGGGAAAGGCCGGACAAATATACAATGTGGGCGGACATAACGAGATGAAAAACATAGATATCGTGAAGCTTACCATCAAAACGATTCGCGAAATGATGGAAAACGATAAGTCGTTGCGCACTGTCTTGAAGAAGAAAGAACTCGGTGCCGACGACGAAATACGCATAGACTGGATTAGCAACGACCTGATTACTTTCGTTGCCGACCGCCTGGGCCACGACCAACGCTATGCAATCGACCCCACAAAAATCAAGAATGAGCTGGGTTGGTACCCCGAAACCAAGTTCGCCGACGGCATCGTGAAAACCATCCGATGGAATCTCGAGCACCAAAATTGGATTGCTGAGGTAACCAGTGGCGACTATCAGAAGTATTACGAACAAATGTACGGCAACCGTTGATGGACGCTTTAACGGCCGAAATGCACGCCGTGCTGATGCACTTGGGCCAGAATCCCGGGTGCATCAGTCATCGAATGGAACATTACATCGAGCACATCTTCCACCTATTGCCTGCCGATCACGAGACGATCGCACTGCAATATTTCGGCATTTTGGGGAAAACAGCAGTACCGTTAGACCGTTTGGCCGAGACAAACGGGTACAGTCTCGAAACAATGGCGATGCAAATCGAAACCGATCTACGCCGCTTAGCCGTCACGCCCGAGTGGCAAATGGTACGCCGACTTATTCAATTCTAAGGGTAAACAACTGCAAGAAATGCGTTTAGGACAACTCATAGACCTACCGAAAATCATCGACCCGCGCGGCAATCTCACCGTTGTCGAGGGATACGGCAGTATTCCTTTCGACATACGGCGGGCTTACTGGGTTTATGATGTACCCGGAGGCGAAAGCCGAGGAGGGCACGCTCATCGCCGGCTTCGCCAATTATTGGTGGCTATCAGCGGGTCGTTTACCGTGACATTGGACAACGGACACGCCCGCCACTCTTATCTTTTGAACCACCCTTATCAAGGTCTTCTGATCGAAACAGGTATCTGGCGCACCTTAGACGACTTCTCATCGGGTGCCGTTTGCCTTGTTCTCGCTTCAGAACCATTTGCAGAAGACGATTACATCCGCGATTATTCGGACTTTCTGAAATATGTCGCCAATGTTTGAAGTAGTTCGATACACACCCGAAAAAGCCGACGAATGGAATACGTTCACGGCCCGATCTCGAAACGGAACATTTCTTTTCGATCGACGATATATGGACTATCACAGCGCCAGATATCACGATCACTCGCTGATGATTTATGACCGTGGTCGCCTTGTAGCCTTATTTCCAGCCAACGAAACGGTCGACGGCCGACTGATCTCGCACGAGGGCCTTACCTACGGCGGGTTAATCGTGGGTCGAAAAACCATTACCGACACTGTGATCAACGCCTTTTCGACCCTCGAAAAGTATCTCATCACGGCACGTTTCCAGGTCGTTATCTACAAGGCTGTGCCCCGAATCTATCACGATATACCTTCGGAGGAAGATCTGTATGTGCTTACACAGATCTGCAAAGCACGTCTCATAGGGCGCGATCTCTCGTCAGTCGTCGAACTCAGAAGCCGTATTCGTTTCACGGAACTGCGTCGACGCGGCACCCGAAAAGCCCAAGCTGCGGGTATTTCCATTGCTGAGAGCGATGATATCGATACATTTTGGCAGATTCTCGACAACAATCTCACCCGTAAATACGGTGTACATCCCGTGCATTCGGCTTCCGAACTACGCCTGCTGAAACATCGTTTTCCCTCTCAGATTCGTTTGTTTGTGGCGCGCGAGGGGCAAGAGACAGTGGCGGGAACCGTTGTTTATGTTTGCCGCGACACCATTCACGCTCAATATATAGCAGCATCGGCACGAGGCAAGCAGACAGGCGCACTCGATTTGTTGTTCGCCCGCCTGCTCGACGACGACTTTCGCGAGGCCCGATATTTCGATTTCGGCCGGTCGACAGAGACACTGGGGCAAATGCTCAACCGCGGTCTGATCTTTCAAAAAGAAGGATTCGGCGCACGCGGCGTATGCTACGACACGTACGAATGGTATTTATGAAACTGTCATTCACCGCAAAACCATCAATTTTTCATCACTAATCCCTCATCATTCATCGTAATCCCCCTCATCTGTCATCCATCAATGATCCCCTATTTAGATCTCAAACGCATCAACGCACAGTATGTCGACGAGCTGAACGAAGTCCTTTCGACCGTAGCAAATAGCGGTCGTTATCTGCAAGGCGAGGCCGTTTCGCTATTTGAAAAGCACTATGCCGCCTACATTGGAACCCGTCATTGCATCGGATGCGGCAACGGATTAGATGCACTCACACTGATTCTGCGTGCCTATATAGCACTCGGCGAGATGCAACCAGGCGATGAAATCATCGTTCCGGCCAATACATTCATCGCATCGATACTGGCTATCAGTGCCGCAGGATTGACTCCACGACTCGTCGAACCCACGCTCGACACGCTCCAAATCGACGACACACGCATCGCCGAAGCCATCAATACACGGACACGCGGACTGATGATCGTGCACCTTTACGGCCGATGTGCCTATACCGAACACATCCGAAAGCTGTGCGATCATCATCATCTGCGCCTGATCGAAGATAATGCACAGGCACACGGATGTCGTTACGCCAAGCGCCGAACAGGCTCATTGGGCGACGCATCAGGGCATAGCTTCTACCCGGGAAAGAATCTCGGGGCGCTGGGTGACGGCGGAGCGGTGACGACTGACGATGACCAGCTGGCCGAAACCATACGCTCGTTGGGCAATTACGGTAGCAGTAGCAAGTATATTTACCCTTTTCGCGGCATCAACAGTCGGTTAGACGAACTTCAAGCAGCTGTTCTCGACGTCAAATTACGGTATCTCGACGAGGCTAACGACCGTCGTCGCCGACTCGCCGAACAATATATTGCCTGCATTCACAACACTCATCTTCGCATTCCGAACTCTCCGAGCGACTGCGTTTATCATATTTTCCCCGTCTTTTCTACCCGTCGCGACGACCTAAGAAAATATCTGTCGGCCTGCGAAATAGAAACACTGATTCACTATCCTGTTCCTCCCCACAAGCAGAGTTGTTATGCCCGGCTCAGCCATCTATCGCTGCCCATAACCGAACAGATTCATCGCGAGGAGCTGAGTCTGCCCCTCCATCCGGCTCTGACGGATGAAGAGACCAATCACATCATCGATGCCGCCAATGCATTTCGATAGAAACAGCGGAATCGTGACGAGTAAACAAGTATGAAAAAGATTGACAAAAGAGCTTTCTCCGAATATTAATTTCTAAGTCGGAAAAGTTCATTCACAAAGCAAGAAACAACCGTTTTCTCTTTCGTTTTCATCTGTCAGCAACACAAAAGCCGCTTTTCATCATTCCGAATACAGTTAATCGGAAAATGAAAAACAGCTTTTCACATCTCTTTTATATTCCTTTAACGTTAATACGCAAACCTACCTGCACACTGAAGTTAAGCGGTGTTTCTTTGAACACATTGCGAACGCGACTTCTGTTATCGAAATAATACTTCACACCGGGCTCTGCATAAATGCCCACTTGGGGAAAAACATCGTATTGAACGCCCACGGACGCACCGGCAGACCATTGTACACGATCTTTATCCATTGGCTGTGGGTTGCCCTCAGTGGCAATATTCGCCTTGACATTGATATCGGCTTCACCGCCCAAAGAGACATAAGTCTTAACGTGTTTGATACCCCACACATTATAATGAGCCGTCAACGGAACGCCGACATAATGCAATGTCTGAACGTTTTTCACCTGTTCGGTCCCCATAATGTGTACGAAGTCGGAACGAACCTTGGTATAGGTCACACCCGTCGATACTGACCAACGACGCGACAGACCGTAACGCACCGACAAACCGAACGATATCGGCTGGTGATGATGCTCCTTTTCGCCATAATCAGTAAGGTAAATCGGGGCACGTTTGGCATAAGACATCTCGGCAAGATCATTATTTCCGCTTACCGATTCGCTCATCAGCACACCATTGGAATTGGCTTGTCCGATGACAGCATTAGACGCATAGGCCATTAGGTCTAACTTGGAATGACGAACTTGGGATGCGGAAGGGCGCGTATGGAATAAAGAATTGTTATTTGGGCGGGATGAGGTTGAAGCAGAAGTAGGATGCTCCCGCACGACGCCCTGTGTTCGGGCATTCTCGTTACGACTGTCAGAAGTCTGGCGATCGGCCGTTACTTGCGTTGCATTTAACGTCTTTTCGTCGGGTAATTGACCGTTAGTCACGTCGTGATTAACGGCATCTTGCGTTGCATCCAATTCACGATCGGAAGTGGCGAAAGCGATGAGAGACTTCGCTTTCACAAGTTGTCTCTCACCAATATTCGCTTGATAGTCAGAAATTGAGTTATCTTTGACGGTCTCAACAGCCCTTTCCGCAAGCGGTGTAGGATGCTGTACCTTATTTGCAAAACGGTTCTCTGCGGAGCGATAAGCAGAGCGATAGACGTAAATCCCGCCTAAAACGAGACAGAGCAGTACTGCAGCTACGGCAGCAATGCGCGTCATCGGCAGGATGCGAGCACGCCGCCGGGTTTCGGCCTGACGGTCGAGCACCCGCTCAATATCCTGCCACAAATCGTCCGGGGCAGCCTCTTCATAGTCTGCCAAACGGTCGTGCAGTCGTTGTGTCCAATCTTTTTTGCTCATATCTCGTTGTTTTTTAAATATTCATTGATCATTTTCCGCAATATCCTTTTGGCTCTCGAAAACTGCGATGCAGACGAGTTTTCTCTGATTCCCAACCTTTCGGCAATCTCTTTATGACTCATCTGCTCGAAAACATACATATTGATCACCGATCGATAACCCACAGGTAGCTGGCCTATCATTCCTGTCAACACATCGGGCGGAATCTGCTGTACGCCGGGATCGTCGTCATCGGAATCTTCGGGAATATCATCCGTGTAACAGAATCGCTGATTGCGCCGTAAGAAATCTAATGCTTCATTAGCCACAATACGGGCTATCCAGCCTCTGACAGATCCCTCGCCGCGATACTCGAAACGACCGATCGAGGTGAATATCTTCACAAAACAGTCCTGTAAAACATCGCGCAGATCTTCCCGATCGGGTATATATCTCAGGCCGACAGCCGTTGCATAGCCGGAATATCGGTCGTACAGCCGCCGCATTGCAGCCCTGTCGCCCCGCCGAATATCGTCTAACAGTACCTGTTCTGCCTCCACTTACCTGTTGCTTTCCTTTCTTTTAGTGCCTGTAAAGACCAGACTCAACTCGGGAACAGGCCGTTTCAGGCTGACACTTTTCGATTCCTGCTTCCCGTCTGACATCTCATCAGAAGTCGTAACATAACTGTCGGTGATGGAGCTGATCTTAATCTTGATCACAAATGAATTGGAATATCTATTATATATGGCCACGGGGCGCTCTTTGATGACATAAATTGAAGTAAAGGTCGTATCTCGCGCAACATAACGAAAGCTGTAATTCTGATGCTCGAACGCGAAATAATAGCTGTCGTGAGACACACCGTTAATGGTATAATGCAACGGGAAACCGTAGTCTTTTTCTGCTTTAATCGGAGCATCTGCAAAGAATTGATGGTAATATTTCCCGAAAACATAAGTCCGCGGCATATTGCTGATATCAACATAAGCACCGACATAAACCTGTACAGAGTCCGTTTTCTCTCCGTTTACAGTCCAACACCCGTCGTAATAACCAGAATACAGCCCTTTCCCGACCTGACTATTCTCATACGGCATACTGTCGTTATCGCTCGACATACACGCATTGAACGTGAAAGCGGTCAGCATCGCCACCATCATCAATATACAGATTCTCTTCATTTTCTGTCCGATTCTTTACTTTATAACTGCAAATATAGGAAATCTTGCAACAATCGAAGTTATTTTTTGCCACAAAATGCAGATCATCTCTATAAAATCGACCATCAAAGAACGTATTTCTACCGAATGCGAAATAAGTCTTTGCCGTATCCGATAATTCTCTCTTGGCGATGACCATCAATATCCCTTAGGATCAACGACCGATGCTTTATTAGGAGTAATGATGAACATCTTTTAGAGAATAACGGTCGGCGCCCCGCCTGAGAATGAAGATTTGGGATATTGAAAGGATTTTCTTACCTTTGCATTCCCGAACAACGACACGGTAAGAATGATTGTTTGCATAGCAGAGAAACCCAGTGTAGCCAGAGATATTGCACACGTTTTGGGAGCGACAAGCACCCACGACGGATATATGGAAGGCAATGGCTATCAAGTAACGTGGACTTTCGGTCATCTGTGTACACTGAAAGAACCGAACGACTATATGCCCAACTGGAAACATTGGAGCCTTGCCGCTCTGCCGATGATTCCCCCGCGGTTTGGCATTAAACTGATAGACGACGAACGGATACGCCGGCAATTTGCCGTGATAGAACGCCTGATGCAGGCTGCAGACGGCATTATCAACTGCGGAGATGCCGGCCAGGAGGGTGAATTGATTCAACGCTGGGTGATGCAGAAGGCGCAAATTAAATGTCCGGTCAAGCGACTTTGGATTTCATCGCTTACCGAAGATGCCATCAAACAAGGCTTCGATACGCTCAAAGATCAATCCGAATATCGGCCGCTTTATTTGGCGGGGCTTAGCAGAGCGATTGGCGACTGGATTCTCGGAATGAATGCCACACGTCTATACACGTTGAAATACGGGCAGAACAGACAGGTGTTGAGTGTCGGTCGCGTGCAGACTCCCACGCTGGCACTTATCGTTCAGCGCCAAAAAGAGATAGATGGCTTCAAGCCCGAGCCTTATTGGGTGCTCTCCACGATTTACCGCGATACGCTGTTCACGGCCGTCAAAGGGAGGTTCAGCAACAAGGAGGATGGTGAAAAGGCTTTCGCCGGCATTGCCGGGAAACCCTTTGAGATAACAGACATTACGAAGAAGAAAGGCTCGGAGGCGCCTCCGCACTTGTTTGATCTCACGTCTTTGCAGGTGGAATGCAACAAGAAATTCAGCTATTCGGCTGAGACCACACTCAATCTGATACAGAGCCTTTATGAGAAAAAGTTCACGACATATCCCCGCGTAGATACACAATATTTGAGCGACGATATCTATCCCAAATGTCCCAGCATCTTACGGGGATTGCGCGGATATGAAACGTGGATACAACCACTCGTCGACCGACCACTCATCAAAAGTAAAAAGGTGTTCGATTCATCCAAAGTTACAGACCACCACGCAATTATTCCCACAGGTGTTCCGATACAGAATCTTACCGATATGGAACGGAACGTTTATGATTTGATTGCCCGCCGCTTTGTCAGCGTGTTTTATCCAGATTGCAAGTTCGCCACAACGACCGTATTTGGGGCCGTTGACAAGACCGAGTTTAAAGTCAGCGGTAAAGAGATTCTTGCCCCGGGATGGCGCATTGTATATGAAAAAGAGCAGCAAGTGCAAGACGATGATGAGACCAAAAAGAGTGACGAGGAGCGCACATTGCCCACATTCACAAAGGGAGAAAGCGGTCAGCACACGCCAACATTGACCGAAAAGCAGACCACACCACCCAAATACTACACCGAGGCCACATTACTCCGCGCAATGGAAACAGCAGGAAAATTCGTAGAAGACGAAGCTTTGCGCAGTGCCCTGAAAGAGAACGGCATCGGTAGACCCTCATCGCGCGCCTCGATCATTGAAACGCTCTTCAAGCGCCACTACATCAAACGCGAACGAAAGAATCTGTTGGCCACACCGACAGGCATCGAACTCATCGATACCATTCACGAAGAGTTGCTGAAGAGTTGCGAGTTAACGGGTATTTGGGAAAAGAAACTGCGCGACATCGAGCATCAGAGATATGACGCCAATCAATTTATCAATGAATTGAAAGCACAGATTACAGAGATCGTCAACGGCGTCTTACGGGATAACAGTAATCGTCGCGTCACCATAACAACCGAAGAAGACTTGAAGAAAAAGATGGCCAAGAAAGCTGCATCAACCGCTCGCAGCTCATCATCGAAACCGAAGAAGAAGTCCAAAACAAAAGAAACACCTCCGCACTCGCTCCCAGCCGATGACAGCATCATCGGCAAGCTCTGTCCCGTTTGCGGCCAAGGCATCATTCTCAAAGGTCGCACTGCTTACGGATGCAGCAATTGGAAGAATGGCTGCACATTCAAATTACCATTCGGGAAAGGTATCGGACAGTAATTAGGAAATCTTTCCATCTTTCCATTTTTTCATCTTTTTTCGTTATTCGTGCAAGATTTACAGAGTTTTTTGTTTCTCTAATAAACAACTTTAAACTCACTCAAAAATGAAAAAGCTATTGATGAATTCCTGCGTAGCGCTCACCGCAGCGACTATGCTCATTGCCTGTGACAAAAACGACAATCCGACACCGGGAATTAAATACAATCCGGGGAAAATAACATTGTCAGCCGCACAACAACAAAATGTTAACGGAAACAACGGATTTGCCCTGCGACTGTTCAATCAGGTTGCTTCTGCATCTGATAAAAGCTTTGTTCTCTCTCCGATCAGTCTCACTTACACGCTTGCAATGCTCAACAACGGAGCAGCAGGCGAAACACAGCGCGAAATAACCAAGGGCTTAGGATTTGGTGAAACGACGCCAACTGCTGTCAATGCATTGTGCAACAAACTGATTACCGAGGCTCCGAAGCTCGATAAATCTACCCGAATCGATATTGCCAATGCCGTGGTCGTCAACGAAAAGTATAAACTATTGCCTGGCTTTACAAGTACGGTTACCAAAGATTATGGCGCACTTGCGGTCAACAAAGACTTCACCTCACCGGCCACACTGACTTATATAAACGACTGGTGTAAGACTAAAACACAAGGAATGATTCCTCAAATAATAGACAAGGTCAATCCCAAAGCATTGACTTATCTGCTGAATGCCATATATTTTAAGGGCCGTTGGCTGGAAAAATTTAATAAAAACAATACACGTGAGACTACCTTTACCACAGAGAAAAACGTTAAGACCAAAGTGCAGATGATGCACCAAAAAGCAGGTTTCCGCTATAATGAAAATGCTATTTGTCAAACCTTAATACTTCCTTACGGCAATGGGTCTTACCAAATGGTAGTTCTTCTGCCCCGAGAAGGTAAAAAGATAACCGATGTTTTAAACAGTTTAAATGCCGAGAAATGGACTGACAATATCAAAAAATGTCACAATACGAAAGTCAATCTATCGCTCCCACGCTTCACGACAACTTATAACCAGCAGCTGAACAGCATTGTACAAGCGCTGGGTATGTCTCTGATCTTCAATACAACGAAAGCAGACTTCTCTCGATTGAGTACTACTCCAAGTTATGTTTCTCGTATTTTGCAAAACGCAAAAATAGAAGTAGACGAGCAAGGAACTAAGGCAGCAGCTTCCACAGTTGTTGAAAATGGGCTCACTGCTATTGGTCCAGAATCAGAAGTCGTGTTCAAGGCCGATCACCCTTTCATCTACGCGATTACCGAACACAGTATCGGAACTATCTATTTTATGGGTATTTATCAAGGAAACTAATTTTCTTCACTTCATACGTTGATGTCCCTTCCCCAACCGATTGCGACCGGGGAAGGGACAAATTTTATCTACATATTAGGTAAAGTATAAAAACTCAAACCAAGAAAACATTCATATCGAATTTCAAAATTCATCTTCCATCCCTCACCCCATACCTGGCAATAAGCAGTAGTATAGGACTTCTGCCCCACTACCCCTATACTACTCGCCGTCTACTCCTATACTTCTCATTCAAAATAAATATGCTGCAAAATGTTTCGATTAAGGTGAATCAAGCCGACAGACAAACAGATTCGATACCTACAAACGCATTATTCTGTCAGATTTCAAGCAAAAGAATAACATCTCTTGATAGGAAGATCAAAACGCACACGCATTTCAAAAATAAACACTTGCAGATTTGAAAAGAAATATGTATTTTTGCCATCACAAATCAAACTCGGAAGAAAATATCTGAATATTCAATAACCCTACAAAAACAAATCGGCTTATGGAACCAACCATTTATGCAATCATTGCCGCAGCCGTTGTACTGCTGTTCATTTTTATCTTTACTTCTTATGTCAAGGCGCCGCCCTCTTATGCATTCATTATCTCGGGACTCAGCCGCGAACCGCGTGTACTCATCGGATCGGGTGGCTTTCGCATCCCGTTCCTCGAACGATTGGACCGTGTTTACTTGGGACAAATCACAGTGGATATCAAGACCGAGGAGAGCGTTCCGACCAACGACTTCATCAACGTAGACGTGGATGCCGTGGCGAAGATACGCGTCACGCCCAATGCCGAAGGCACACGCTTGGCCGCAAAGAACTTCCTCAATATGACTCCCACGATAATTGCCGAACAGCTGCAAGACTCATTGCAGGGTAATATGCGCGAAATCATCGGTACGCTCGACCTGCGGTCGCTCAACACCGACCGCGACGGTTTTTCCGACCAAGTGATGCAGAAAGCTCAACCGGATATGGCCAAATTGGGAATAGAAATCATCTCGTGCAACATCCAGAACGTGACCGATAAGGAAGGACTTATCCACGACCTCGGTGCCGACAATACGGCAAAGATTAAAAAGGATGCATCCATCAACCGAGCCAATGCCGAGCGCGATGTGAAAATACAAGTGGCACACGCCGACAAGGATGCCAACGATGCGCGGGTGGATGCCGACACGGCTATCGCAATGAAGAACAACGACCTCGCCCTGAAACGGGCCGACCTGAAAAAACAGGCCGACACCGCACAGGCTGATGCCGATGCGGCCTATGCCATTCAGCAACAGGAACAGCAGAAGACCATCAACATCAAGACCGTCGAGGCCGAAATCGAAAAGACCAAGCGTGAGCAGATTCTCTCGCAGGAACAGATCGTCATTCGTCAAAACCGTTTGTCCGCCGAAGTTGAGAAGAAAGCAGATGCCGACAAATATCAGGTTCAGAAGAATGCCGAGGCCGATCTCGAACAGCGCAAACGCGTGGCCGAAGCCCAACGCTATGAGGCTGAGCAGCGAGCACAGGCTCAAAATGCGGCTTCTGACGCCACCCGCTACCAATTGGAGCAAGAAGCCCAGGGTATCAAAGCCAAAGGTGAAGCCGAGGCTTATGCCATTTTAAAGAAAGGTGAGGCCGAGGCACAAGCAATGGACAAGAAAGCCGAGGCTTACAAGAAATATAACAATGCTGCCGTTGCACAAATGATGATCGAAGTCTTGCCGCAAATTGTGGAAAATGTGGCCAAACCGATCAGTGCCATCAAGGATGTCAACATTTACAGCGGAGACGGGAACGGCATCAGTGCGATGAGTGGCAATGTACCCATCGCCATCAAGCAGGCATTCGATGTACTCAAATCGGCCACCGGCGTAGATATGGCCGACATTATGAAAGCCGGTTCTATTCAGGCCAAGACCACCCGAAACATCAATCTCAATGGCGAAGCACAAGAGGTTATCGACAGTATCAAAGGCGAGGAACCGACTGCTCCCGAGAAAGATTGAACCGAGCCTCGGAAAGACAAATCCCCGGATGCAGCATTTTATTGCATCCGGGGATTTCTGATATCCAAGACCTCGTGAGAACATCAAAAGTATGTCGCTGCAACCCTCGAACAAGGCGAAACCGCTTTCATCTCCATAAAAAAGATGCGCTTGTACCCCACGAGTGGGGTACTTCAAGGGGGCACTCGTGGGGTATCATCGCACCCCACTCGTGGGATGCGTTTATAGATCACTCGTGGGATGCAACATCATCCCATTCACAAACAATTACAATTCGTCGAACTCACGTTATTTTAATCTACCAAAAACCGTTGCAGACACGAAGCGGTCTGCAACGGTTCTTTCTTAGGCCGGGAGAACCCTTACCAAATATGTGCGCGCTTGTTCTTAGGGACGAACAGGCGGTCGCCTTTCTTAACGTTGAAAGCCTGATACCAGGCATCAATCATAGGCAGAGCACAGTTTACGCGAGCGATACTCGGCGAATGTACATCGGCCGTGAGCAGATAAGCCTGAATCTGCGGCGTAGCATTGCGCGCCCATACGCGAGCATAGGCAAGGAAGAAACGCTGTGCAGGCGTAAAGCCGTCCTTATCGGCCAGCGGATTCTTTTTCATCTCGTTTTGCAGAGCACGGAACGCAACGTTCAGCCCGCCGTTGTCTCCGATATTCTCGCCGAGCGTCTGCTTGCCATTTATTTTCTTGCCGGGCAGTACCTCGAAGTTGCTGAAATGATCTACAAGCACTTTCGTCCGAAGATCAAAATTCTTCTTGTCGGCCGCTGTCCACCAGTTGTGCTGATTACCGTTCTTGTCGAACAGGCAGCCCTGATCGTCAAATCCGTGGCTCATTTCGTGACCGATCACGGCTCCGATGGCCCCGTAATTGGCCGCATCATCGGCTTGCGGATCGAAGAACGGCGGTTGCAGAATGGCCGCAGGAAAACAGATCTCGTTAGTCGTGGGGTTGTAATAAGCATTGATGGTCTGCGGTGTCATTCCCCATTCGGTCTTATCCACGGGCTTGTTTACCTTTCGACCGATCTCATCCATCGTGAACCACTCTGAGACCCGGGCCATATTGTCAAACAAGGAGAGACTATCGTTGATTTGCAGGCCACTGTAATCCTTCCACTTATCAGGATAACCAATCTTGATAATGAAGTTGGCCAGCTTGTCGATAGCCTGTGCCTTGGTAGCGGCACTCATCCACGTAGCCTCCTCAATGCGCTCTCGCAGCGCCGTTTGTAAGTTGTGCACCAACTCGATCATACGCTTCTTGCTGCTTTCAGGGAAATATTTCTCTGCATAGAGCTTGCCGATAGCCTCGCCGAGAACGCCGCTTACGAGCGACACGCTACGTTTCCAGCGCGGGCGGTCCTGCTGAACACCACTGAGCACTCGATTGAACGCGAAAGAGGCAGCACGAAACTCGTCGGTCAGCATACTCGATGCACTGGATATGACACGCACTTCGGCGTAACTCTTCAAGTCGTCGAGCGATGCCTCGGCCAATATTTTCTCGACTTCGTGGATAGGTTCGGGCTGCCCGACGTCCACTTCATCGAAACGCGGGAAGCCCGAAATCAGAAACACGTTGCCCCAATCAATGCCAGGAAACTCTTCAACGAGCTTGGCATAAGTCATCTTGTGATAATTCGCATCCACATCGCGCAACTTCACCATATCGTAGCTGACCCTGGCTATCCGCGTCTCAATAGCCATCACCGCCTGCATTTTCTTTTCGGCTGCAGCCTCGTCATAGCCCACGAGTGTAAAGAGTTTTTTTAGATAAACCTTGTAAGCTTCACGCACATTTTTAGTTTGTTCGTCGTCGTTGAGATAATAATCGCGCTCGCCCAAACCGAGTCCACCCTGACCAATACCCACGATATTCATCGCCGCATTGCGCTGGTCGGCTCCTACACCGATGCCAAACATCAATGTGTTACCACCTTGACGGTCAATGTCTGCGGCCACTAACTGATATTCTTTGCGGTTCTTAACGGCGTTAATGCGCGCCAACACCGGTTTCAGCGGAGCATAACCGTCCTTGTTCAAGCGCACGCTGTCCATCATCATTTTGTACAGGCTGCCAATCTTCTGCCCCAAAGATCCCTTCTGTTGCGGTTTACCGGCATACTCTTCGATGAGCGAGCGAATCTGCTTCTGCACTGATTCCTGCAAGTCGACGAATGCTCCGTTCATCGAATGCTCGGCATCCAGGGGATGCGTTTTCATCCATCCGCCGGCCGCATACTCGTAAAAGTCGTTCCCGGGCTTTACACTTGTGTTCAGATTGGCCTTGTCGATACCCGACGAAAGCTCCTGTGCATAGGTTGCCGTTGCAGCAAACGCCAACGCCACGATTAATGTTTTACGTTTCATTTTTATTCGATTTATGAATCATTTATACAACAATTATTTTTTATTTCAAATATCCAATTCGCTCATTTTACTGTTCCATCTTTTCTTGATATTCGTTTATCTATTCACGAATCAGTATTCCATCTGCAATTACGGCATTACGAAATAAAACACCCCATCCATTTTCCACGGAACAATCGGATGAGGAAAAGAACGCCACGCAACGTGAGTTCTACCGCCATTGCAAACCATACGCCACGCAATCCATAGGTAGGAGCCAAGGCGGCAGCCAACGTCAGACGGACAAACCACATACTTCCAAGGTTGATTAGAGCCGGACGCAACGTATCGCCAGCACCCACGCACACGCAATACGTAACGATAGCGGCACCGAACATCGGCTCAGCAAAGGCTTCAATACGCAAAGCGTCGGTACCCAAAAGGCGAATCTCTTCCACAGGCGTGAGTATTCCGATCATCTCAGGAGCAAAAACATACATCACAATGCCCATTAACATCATCACGAGCATTGCTAAAAAGACGGTCATCCGGGCAAAACTACGACACAAATCGCCTCTGCCTGCCCCATTACTTTGCCCCACTAAGGTGGTGGCTGCATCACCAATGCCATAGCCCGGCATATAACAAAGACTCTCGGCAGTGATTCCGAACGTATTGGCTGCAATGGCGATATTGCCCAACGGAGCAACAATGACAGTACTGACAATCTGTGCACCGCCCATCAGCACCGATTGTACAGCCATCGGAAAACCGATTTTAAAAGCATTACGGATATAATTTCCCACCCAGAAAAACTTCTCGCCCTCTCGCCGCAACGACAGAATCCGATTGCGGAAAACAGCAAAATAGGCTTCGACCGAGGCTGCCAAGACAAAAGCTAATGCCGTTCCGAGCGCTGCACCGGGTACACCGAGGCCGCAAACGAAAATGAAGAGATAATTGAACAGTACATCGAACACGCACATCATCACGCTGACGATACTCGGGATACGCATATTGCCCGAACATTTTAACATCGATGCGGAAATACTTGACAGCTGAAAAAACGGCACGGCAAGTGCAACAATCAGGAAATAAAGGGATGCTTCGGGTGCAATATCGGGGCCACCACCTAACCAATAAGGAAGCGGTCGAGCTACGGAAACAGCCGACAGCGTAATCACCAGACTAAGAACAAAAGACGCAATGAGGCCGTGACGAAACACTTGTCGGGCTTTTACGAAATCGTTTGCACCGATAAAATTGGCCACTTGCACCGAAAAGCCCATCGAAGTAGCCGTAGCGATGCTCCCGAACAACCACGTAGACGATTCCACCAAGCCAATAGCAGCCGAAGAACGGGCCCCCAATCGCCCCACCATTGCAGCATCAATGTAAAACATCAATACGTTGGTGATCTGCGCAAGTATAGAAGGAATACTCAGTCCGACAATCAAACTGAGCTTCTCACTGCGTGTCATCGGTCGCCCTTCGCGTATCGATTCCAGCAAAACATCACTGTTCTTGAATTGCAGAAAAGCCATTTAGTTGGCCATTTCAGATAGAAATTTGATGCGGACCAGCCGTATCTCGTCTTCTGTATAGTCGCCTCCTAATTCCTCCATTGCCGTATCTATGTTGTCGGTCACACTGTCGTGGAAATAGTCGTAAATATCCTCCACACGTTCATCATCCATTACTTCGTCGAGGAAATAGTCGATATTTAATTTCGTCCCACTGTAAACGATGGCTTCGATTTCCGTAAGTAAATCACTGAAATCAATGTTTTGAGCATTGGCAATATCGTCCAACGCAATCTGACGGTCGATGCTTTGAATGATCTTTACTTTGAGCATACTCTTCTTAGCAACCGTTCTCACGCGCAGTTCTTCGGGTCTTTCAATGTCGTTTTCCTTGCAATGCTGTTGGATAAGCTTGCAAAACTCAGTGCCGTAACGTTTCGCTTTCCCCGCGCCTACGCCCTGAATATTTTGCAATTCCTGCATATTGACAGGATACATCGTGGCCATTTGCTCGAGCGAAATATCCTGGAAGATTACGTAAGGAGGAATACCGAGCTTGGCAGCCATGCGCTTTCGCAGGTCGCGCAGCATTGCATAAAGTTCTTGATCGAGTGCAGCCGCAGCCGAGTCGTGCCTTTCCTCATCGTAATCGCTCTTGAAATTCTTATCCTCCACAATCATAAAGGACACGGGATACTTGATAAATCGTTTGCCGGTAGCGGTAAGTTTGAGCAAACCATAGTTCTCCACATCCTTCTTCAAATAACCGGCGATAATCGCCTGACGGATAACGGGATTCCAAATCTTGTCGTCTTCGTCCTCGCCACTGCCGAATTCATCCAATTCATTGTGCTTATGCGACACGATGTCATCAGTTCCGCGCCCCTTCACTAAGTCGATTACATAATCTGTCCGAAAGTTTTCCTTAACGGCTTTTACAGCATTCAGTACGATGAGCAGTGCATTTCGGGCTTCTTTTTTTTCCTTAGGATGGAGACAATTATCACAATTATGACAATTGTTTTCATCGTATTCTTCGCCGAAATAATGCAGTAACATTTTACGACGACATACGGACGACTCTGCATAAGCGGCCGTTTCCTGCAACAATTGTCGACCGATATCCTGCTCTGCAACGGACTTTCCGTCCATAATCTTCTCCAATTTTTGGAGATCTTTGTTTGAATAGAACGTGATGCAAAGGCCTTCTCCGCCGTCACGTCCGGCCCGTCCGGTCTCTTGATAATAACCTTCGAGACTCTTGGGAATATCATAATGAATCACGAAACGCACATCGGGCTTGTCTATCCCCATACCGAATGCAATAGTAGCAACGATAACATCAAGGCGCTCCATCAAGAAATCGTCCTGCGTCTGCGAGCGAGTGGCACTGTCGAGACCTGCGTGATAAGGAGCGGCTTTAATGTCATTGGCCTGCAAAACAGCTGCAAGCTCCTCCACCTTTTTACGCGCCAAACAGTAAATAATACCGCTTTTGCCTGCGTGCTGACGAATAAACATTATGATCTGGCGGTCTATATCATTAGTTTTCGGGCGTATCTCATAATATAAGTTGGGCCGATTGAACGAACTTTTGAACTCGCGTGCATCCGTAATTCCTAAACTTTTCTTGATATCTGAGCGCACTTTGTCAGTGGCCGTAGCCGTGAGTGCAATGACAGGCGCATTTCCGATCTTGTTGATTGTAGGGCGAATGTTGCGGTATTCAGGGCGAAAATCATGTCCCCATTCTGATATACAATGAGCTTCATCGATAGCATAGAACGAGATTTTAACCGTTCGCAAGAACTCCACATTCTCTTCTTTGTTCAGCGATTCGGGTGCCACATAAAGCAGTTTGGTCTTTCCCGTGCGCACATCGTTCATCACCTGCGTGATGGCTGCCTTGTTGAGAGATGAGTTCAGATAGTGAGCGATACTGCCGTCTTCACTGATTCCGTTGATGACATCCACCTGGTTTTTCATCAAAGCGATAAGAGGCGAGATGACAATGGCCGTCCCCTCCATAATGAGCGAGGGCAACTGATAACACAAACTTTTGCCGCCGCCTGTCGGCATCAACACAAACGTGTCGTTTCCGGCCAGCAGATTGCGGATGATTGCTTCCTGATCGCCTTTGAATTTATCAAAGCCGAAATAATGTTTAAGTTCTTTTGTAAGATTAACGTCCTTTATCATATCGGTAAGCAGCATGTTTATGCTCTGCGTTTAACGGCTTTTCACCTTGCAACTAACAGTTAAACGGAGTGCATTTAACGGTTAAACGGAACGCAATTAACAGTAAAACGGAGTGCGATTAACGGTCTTTCAGAACGAATCCCCGCACAGCCCCCGTATAAGGAGCTGCACCGGGTGTCGCAGTTTATGCAGATTCTAATTTTTGTAAATGTGCTTTGTCGAGTTGAGCCACAGCATAATCGCGGGTCACCTCGAATGTTTTGACGCGCTTGGAAGGAATTTCAAACATCGCATCCATCATTACCGCCTCGACAATTGAGCGTAGTCCGCGTGCACCGAGCTTATATTCCATCGCCTTATCAACGATATAATCAAGTGCATCATTGGAGAAATCGAGCGAGATTCCGTCCATTTCAAAGAGCTTGATGTATTGTTTGACAATCGAGTTTTTCGGTTCTCCGAGAATCCGACGCAATGCTTCGCGATCGAGAGGATTAAGATATGTGAGAACGGGTAGACGCCCGATAATCTCCGGAATCAGGCCAAACGATTTGAGATCTTGCGGCAGAATGTATTGCATCAGGTCGTTTTTATCGATATTACGCACATTCTGCACGGAGTTATAACCCACGACGTGCGTATTGAGTCGCTGTGCAATCTTGCGCTCGATACCATCGAACGCACCGCCGCAAATAAAGAGTATATTCTTCGTATCAACGTGGATATAGTCTTGATCGGGATGTTTCCGCCCGCCTTTCGGCGGTACATTGACCATCGTTCCTTCCAAAAGTTTGAGCAATCCTTGCTGAACACCCTCGCCACTTACATCTCGCGTAATGCTGGGATTATCACTTTTCCGGGCGATTTTGTCGATCTCGTCGATGAAAACGATACCTCGTTCGGCCGCAGGTACGTCATAATTGGCTACCTGCAACAAACGACTCAGGATGCTTTCGACATCTTCTCCCACGTAACCGGCTTCTGTAAAGACCGTCGCATCGACAATGGTGAACGGCACATCAAGCATCTTTGCAATCGTACGGGCAAGCAAAGTCTTACCTGTACCGGTGCTTCCCACCATAATAATATTGCTCTTTTCGATCTCCACTCCTGTGTCGTCCTTGGGCTGTTGCAGCCGTTTGTAGTGATTATAAACGGCTACCGAGAGGAAGCGTTTAGCCTCATCCTGACCGATAATGTATTGATCGAGATACTTCTTAATCTCTTTCGGCTTTGGAACTTTCTTCACTTTGAATCCCGAATCGGCTGCGTGCTCCTCCTCGTCGGCATCGAGCGCGCCGGCCGATTGCGCAATCTGGTAAGCCTGTTGTGCACAATTCTCGCAGATAAAACCGCTCATCCCGGTTATCAACAATCTCACTTCGTCTTCGCCTCTGCCACAGAAGCTACACACTTTCTTAGCCATTCGCTATTTCTTCTTTGTGTAAACAGTGTCGATCATACCATATTCTTTGGCCTCATCGGCAGTCATCCAGTAGTTGCGATCACTGTCTTTCCACACTTTTTCATACGGGGTGTGGGAGTGTTCGGATATGATCGTGTAGAGTTCTTTCTTGAATTTCTGAATCTCTTTGGCCTCGATCTCAATGTCGGAAGCCTGTCCTTGCACGCCACCCAACGGTTGGTGAATCATCACCCGACTGTGGGTGAGGGCCGAGCGCTTGCCTTCTTGGCCTGCAACGAGCAACACGGCAGCCATTGAAGCAGCCATACCTGTACAGATAGTAGCCACATCGCTGGCAATAAATTGCATTGTATCATAGATGCCGAGACCCGCAGTGACACTTCCGCCGGGGCTGTTGATGTAGATGGAAATATCTTTTCCGGCATCAACAGAGTCTAAATAGAGTAGCTGTGCCTGTAAAGTGTTGGCCGTGTAATCATCGATCTCCGTACCAAGGAAGATGATTCGGTCCATCATCAAGCGCGAGAATACGTCCATCTGAGTGACGTTGAGCTGGCGTTCTTCAAGAATATAGGGGTTGAGATATTGTGCCTGAGATTTCACGACATCATCGAACACCATACCATTCATCCCCAGATGACGGGTTGCATACTTTCTAAAATCGTTCATTTAATGATTCCTTTCTATTTGATATACGAAAAAGAGATTAACGACTCTCTTCCACTTGTCATAGGACAAAGTTAATAAAAAAAGCCGATAACTTCTTTTTGAAAGAAGTTTTTTTTGCTAAAAAAGATGAATTGGAGAGTTAACAAAGAGACGAAGAGCATAGTAATTGGTATAAAGGAGTAAGGTAGTAAGTAGAAAATAAATGGGTAAATGAGAACGCTAAGCTCTCTTACCCATTTATTTTCTACTTACTACCTTACTCCTTTATACTTACTACCTTACAATTTACTCACTCATTAACTTATTGAAATCATCGAGTGAGATTTCCTTTTCATTGAGTTTAACCACTTGTTTGAGTGCACCGGTGAGCTTACGATCGATAGAACGGTCTACGAGTCCATCTGTATTCTCACGCTTCTTCAACATTTCGTCGGCGTAATTGCTGATATATTCATCGGGCACATTATTCATTCCGTATTGCGCAAACTGTGCACGAGCGGCCTCTTTAGCCGTTTCACGAATATCGTCGTCATTCACTTTAATGCCCGTTGCACTTACAAGCTGTTCCTTAATAAGATGCCAAGTGAGTTCTTTCAGACTCTGCTCGTAGTTCTTCTCGACAAATTCTTCACCGCGTTCTTTATTATTACGTAGCATAACTCGTTTCAAGAGTGCATCCGGATAGGTTAGTTTGCCCACCTTTTTCTCTGCATATTTGCGGACGTCTTGAATGAATTTGTAGTCGCTGTCAACCTCAAGCTGACCCTTCAAACCACCTGCAATCATCTCGCGGAACTCTTTTTCGCTCTTCACCGCGTCCTTACCGTAAACGCTGTCAAACAGCTCTTGGTTGACTTCCGCTTTCTTGAAGCGACGGATTTCAGTAATTTGATAACTGAAATCAGTCGTTACATTCTCGGCCTCTTCTTTCTTAATATTCAGCAACGAAGCGATTTCTACATTGCTCTTGGGGTATGCTTGTTTCGGATTGAACGTTATAATGTCGCCCAATTTGGCACCATCGAAGCGCTTCTTTTGGTCTTCCACCTTGATGTTATCAGGCATCATTACGGCTCCTTCGACCGTAATGCCACCCTCTTTGGTATTGCCCTGTTCGTCGAGTTCGCGCAGATCTCCTTTCAACATATCCCGATCCTGATAGCTCTTAGCATTCTCATAGCTACCCGCACGCGACGCAAACATATCTACTTGCTGGTCAATGAGCTTGTCATCGACAGTGATTTTGTAATAGTCTATCTTGTCTTTGTTGGTCAATTCGATCTTAAATTCAGGTGCAACAGCCACGTCAAACTTGAACGTATAGGGCGGTTCCTTCTCCAAATCCTGTGCTTCCTGACTATCAGAAGGCAGTGGTTCGCCCAGCATCTGAACCTTATTCTCTTGCAGATACTTATAGATTTGTTCACCCACCAGCTTGTTAATGGCATCCATCTTAGCAGAAGTGCCGAACTGTTTCTTGATCAATCCCATCGGAACCATACCCGGACGGAAGCCCGGGACATTAGCTTTTTTGCGATAATCTTTCAATGTTTTGTCGACAGTTTCTTTATAATCAGCCTCTTCAACGGTCAAAGTCAACAGACCATTCAGCTTGTCGGGGTTTTCAAATGAAATCTTCATCTCTGATGTTTTGTTTTTATTCGATTCTTTGTTTTGTCTTCAAATGAACTGCAAAAGTACTTATATTTTGCGTAAATACCTAATATAATACGTAAAATCTATTGTTCTTCGCGTGCTCGTCGCTCTTCATCCAGCGTTTGGAAATCCTTTTTCCGCAGCACAAAGCTATTGCTTAAATACTTCTCTCGCACGATTTCATTGGCAGCCAATTCCTCGGGCTCACCTTGAAAGAGGATTTTTCCTTCAAACAACAAATATGCTCGGTCGGTAATTGTGAGTGTTTCTTGCACATTATGGTCGGTTATCAGGATACCAATATTACGATATTTCAACTGCCAAACAATATGCTGAATATCTTCGACAGCTATCGGATCGACTCCGGCAAACGGTTCGTCGAGCATAATAAACTTCGGATCGATGGCTAAACAGCGCGCAATCTCGGTGCGTCTACGTTCTCCTCCCGAGAGCTGATCACCTTTGTTCTTGCGCACTTTGGTCAACCTGAACTCCTTAATGAGCGTTTCCAATTTCTCCAATTGATAGCTGCGAGGTTGCCCTGTCATCTCAAGAACCGAGAGGATGTTATCTTCTACCGTCATCTTTCGGAACACACTGGCCTCTTGTGGCAGGTATCCGATGCCGGCACGAGCACGCTTATAGACGGGATATTTCGTTATATCGCGGTCGTTGAGATAAATATGTCCATCGTTGGGAACAATCAATCCCGTAGTCATATAGAACGATGTGGTTTTTCCTGCACCGTTAGGACCGAGCAAACCGACAATCTCACCCTGCTTCACATCAATCGACACGTTGTTCACCACCGTGCGTTTTCCATAACGTTTCACCAATCCTTCCGTTCGCAGAACCATCGTTCGATTCTGCATTTCAGGATTTGCCGACACGGCATCAACCGTGTTGTTCCATTCATCCATATATCAATCCATCTGTCAAATGTGTCGCAAAATTAGTAAAATTCCATCTAAATAATACTTAGAAAATCAAAAACCATCACTTTTATTGCAGTTTTTTAATTGATTTTGGTTACTTTTGCAGCTAACAAACCACGATAATAAATGGTATTATTGAAGTTTCTTGTCACTTTCGGAAGGTATCTAATATTGATGGGGCGATCATTTGCGCGCCCCGAACGGATGCGTATGTTTATGAAGAGATACATCAAAGAGATGTCGCAATTAGGTATAGATTCCATTGGAATCGTACTTTTAATCTCGTTCTTTATCGGTGCCGTAATCTGTATTCAGATGAAACTGAACATCCAAAGTCCGTGGATGCCGCGTTGGGTTTCAGGCTATACCACCCGCGAAATAATGTTGCTCGAATTTTCATCGAGCATAATGTGTTTGATATTGGCCGGCAAAGTGGGCTCCAATATCGCATCAGAATTAGGGACAATGCGAGTAACTCAGCAGATCGATGCACTCGACATAATGGGCGTTAACTCTGCTTCTTACCTCATATTGCCTAAGATTCTGGGACTGGTAACAATAATGCCGTTCCTCGTTATATTCAGTTCGGCGATGGGAATCATCGGTGCTTATGCCACGGCTTACATCGGGCACATCCTCAGTCCGGAAGATTTGACACTGGGAATACAGCACTCTTTCAACTCGTGGTTTATGTGGATGAGCATTGTTAAGAGTCTGTTCTTTGCGTTCATCATTGCCAGCGTGTCGTCGTATTTCGGTTACACGGTCGACGGCGGATCCGTAGAAGTAGGCAAAGCCAGCACCGATGCCGTCGTAAGCAGCTCTGTCTTGATTCTCTTCTCAGATGTGTTCCTGACACAAGTGCTTAGTTAGCGCCCTGATATGTATACGTAATGGATTTCTATTGTCCGCAAGCGAGACGATGTGTAGAGGTAGATGAAGAGGTGTACGACAGTCCTAAGGTACAGAAAAAAGGTACAGAGAGAACGACTTTTCTCAATCAGAACGATATCAAAGTTATCAGATTTAAGAACGAAGAAGTAGAAAACAATATAGATGATGTGGTTAATAAAATCCGTTTGGCACTACTTTCACGAGTCGAATCCGGCTTTATTGATTAGATCACGACCACAATTCAATTATAGACAATCAATTGGGTTGGGATCGGGCAACTTTGTTTGTTCTGTCCCCTAACCCCTTAACTTAGGGGACTAAAGTATGATAGAAGTAAAGAATCTCACAAAATCATTTGAAGACAAGACTGTGTTGACGGAGATCAGCACCACATTCGAGACCGGCAAAACAAATTTGATAATCGGTCAGAGCGGCTCAGGAAAAACCGTACTGATGAAGAATATCGTGGGACTTTTAGAGCCTACAAGCGGTGAAATACTCTACGACGGACGTAATTTCGTGGCAATGAGCAAGAAAGAAAAAGTGCGAATGCGTCGCGAAATGGGTATGATCTTTCAGGGAGCAGCGCTCTTCGACTCACTCTCCGTACTCGAAAACGTGATGTTTCCGCTTGATATGTTCTCCTCAATGACACTTCGCGACCGTACCAGACGGGCACAGGAGTGCCTTGCAAGAGTGAAACTGATCGACGCACAAGACAAATATCCAGGTGAAATCTCAGGCGGAATGCAGAAGCGGGTGGCCATTGCGCGTGCCATAGTCCTCAATCCCAAGTACTTGTTTTGTGACGAACCTAACTCCGGTCTCGACCCAAAGACCTCCTTGGTCATCGACGAACTGCTCTCAGGAATCACCAAAGAGTTCGGTATGACCACCATTATCAACACCCACGATATGAATTCCGTGATGGGCATCGGCGAAAACATTATCTTCATTTACAAAGGAAAGAAAGAATGGCAAGGTAACAAAGACGCTGTGATCAGCTCTACCAACGAGCGTCTCAACGCCTTAGTCTTCGCTTCCGATTTGTTCCGCAAGGTGAAAGAAGTGGAAATGGAGGAAGAGAATGAGAAGAAATGAAAAGACATTTCACCCGTAGCAATGCTGGGATTCTGACTGAATCCGAACACACGAATTCACCGTTTATGAAGTGATTGTACATAGACCGGTCACTGCTTAAACGTCAACATCATTCCGTTTCACACTTTTTACGCAGTAAAATGCCATTTTAACTCAGAATAACCGATTCTAAACTATCGATTACCAATTACCTTATCGCATATACCAAACACCCTCTTGCTCTACCATCGGGACGACAATCTGCTCGGTAGTACTATCTCCATAGGCGAAGACTAAGAACACATCGGCCACGTGGCGAGCCGTATCGGCTTTAGCATTAACGATGCGTACCTCACGAATTCCGCGATGTTCATCTTGCTGCTGACCGACAAACATCTTGGCATTGACAATCAGCTGCTCGCGATAAGAATCCGGAAGCGAATCAGGACAGTAGAAACCATCAACATACTGATCGTACTTACCGGCCAAAAGCTGGTCATAATAAACCTTGGCAGCCTGCGCCGCCACCTCATCCGGCGGAGGTCCTGACGCACACGAAGCTGCAACGAACAGGGCTGCGACATATAACAGCTTTCTCATTTCGGGTTATTTCTGACGTATGAACACGTTGATCGGACAGCCGTGCATCGCCCAATTCTCACGGATTTTATTCTCCAAGAATCGGCGATAAGGCTCTTTGACATACTGCGGAAGATTGGCATAGAACACAAACGACGGTATCTGTGTATTCGGAAGCTGTGTACAATACTTGATTTTAATGTACTTCCCCTTAATCGATGGCGGTGGATAAGCCTCTATTAAAGGCAACATCACCTCATTGAGTTTGGCTGTACCGACGTGCGCTTTACGGTTTAGGTAAACCTGTTTAGCCGTTTCCAAAACCTTAAAAATGCGCTGTTTGGTAAGTGCCGAAGCAAATATAATAGGGAAATCGACGAATGGTGCCATTCTGTTTCGGATAGCATTCTCGAACGTCTCGATTACTTTCTGCGTCTTATCTTCTACCAAATCCCATTTATTTACCACCACAACGAGACTCTTATTGTTCTTTTGAATCAGCTGAAAAATATTCATATCCTGTGCTTCTACGCCTCGCGTGGCATCCAACATCAAGATACAGACATCACTGTTTTCAATCGATCGGATAGAGCGCATCACGCTATAAAACTCCAAATCCTCCGTAACCTTGTTCTTGCGCCGTATTCCAGCGGTATCGACCAAGTAGAAATCAAATCCGAACTTGTCGAATCTCGTGTAGATACTGTCACGTGTTGTGCCTGCGATCTCGGTCACAATATTGCGGTCTTCACCCATAAATGCGTTGATGATGCTACTCTTCCCCGAATTAGGTCGCCCAACAACAGCAAAGCGTGGAATGCCATCCTCGATGAGTTCGGTATCATCTCCCACCAACTTAGACGTCACCAGATCGAGCAAATCGCCCGTACCGCCCCCCGTGGCAGCACTGATACACTGCGGATCTCCAAGTCCGAGAGAATAAAATTCAGCTGCTTCGTAATACTGCCCGCTATTGTCTGCCTTGTTAGCAACCAGTATAACCGGGAGTTTCGAACGGCGAAGTATCTGCGCAACATCTTGATCCCAGTCGGTGACTCCGGTCATAATATCGACCAAAAACAGCACAAGGTCAGCCTCTTCCGTGGCTACCAGCACTTGTTTTCGTATTGCATCTTCAAATATATCATCTGAGTTGACTACCCAACCGCCGGTATCTACCACTGAAAATTCGCGCCCATTCCAGTCGCACTTACCGTATTGCCGATCGCGTGTAGTGCCCGCCGTGTCGCTCACGATCGCACTCCGCGTCTTGGTTAATCTGTTGAATAACGTGGATTTACCCACATTAGGGCGCCCCACAATTGCTACTAAGTTTGCCATTTTATTCTAAATTATACCCGAATTGATTGAGTTCCCGCTGCGACGAACGCCAATCTTTATCCACTTTCACGAATGTTTCAAGGTAGATTCGCTTGTCGAAGAATCGCTCCAAAGCCTTGCGAGCCTCCGAACTCACTTTCTTCAACGCCACACCTTGATGCCCGATGATGATTCCTTTTTGACTATCGCGCTCCACGAAGATGATCACCCGGATATGGATATGCGCGTCGTCTTCTTTGAAACTCTCCACTTTCACCTCCACAGAATAAGGTATTTCCTTGTCGTAATACAGCAAAATTTTCTCGCGGATAATCTCACTTACAAAGAATTTAGCAGGTTTATCGGTCAGCTGATCTTTCTCGAAGTAAGGCGGCGAAGCGGGCAACAGCTCCTTGATGCGCTTTAAAAGGATATCGATTCCGAAGTTGTTCTGTGCCGAAATAGGCAATATCTCGGCCTCGGGAAGCAGCGTATGCCATCGCTCCACCATCGTTCCGAGTTGCTTCTGGTTGCTCTGGTCAATCTTGTTGATAAGCAACAGCACCGGAATGGTCATTTTTCGCACCTTGTTTAAGAATTCTTCGTTCTTCTCCGGATTCTCAACCACATCCGTAACATACAGCAACACATCCGCATCAGCCAATGCCGACTCGGAAAAAGCAAGCATCGACTCCTGTAATTTGTAGTTGGGTTTCAGTACACCGGGCGTATCCGAAAATACGATTTGCATATCCTCGGTATTCACAATACCCATAATACGGTGGCGAGTGGTCTGTGCTTTGAACGTTGCAATGGATATTCGCTCGCCCACCAAACGGTTCATCAGCGTAGATTTACCTACATTCGGATTGCCAACAATATTTACAAAACCTGCTTTATGCATCTATAAATTGTTTAAAAGACGTTAATCGTACGATGTTTAACCGTTAGTTATACGACATTTAATTGTTAATTGCACAGCATTCAACCGTTAGTTGTGCGGCATTTAATGGTTAATCATTTCGCAATGAGAATAAAAAAACGCATTCTTTTCATACGAAGGATGCGTTTCTTGATGTGTTATTGCGTTCTGAATCACTTCTTTCCGGCCGCCTCTGCTCCGTCATACGCCCATCGATAATAGGCTGCTCCGTTGACGAAACCGGCTCCGAACGCCGTAAAGAAGATGTTATCGCCTTTCTTCAACTGCGACTCGAAGTCCCACAAAACAAGTGGCATACAAGCTGCACTGGTGTTACCGTAACGCTGAATATTGACCAACACTTTGTCCATCGATACACCGACACGCTTGGCAACGGCCTCGATGATTCGCAAATTGGCTTGATGACTGATCACGTAATTAACATCATTCTCTGTCAAATGGTTGCGTTCCATCAGTTTGACACAATCATCTCCCATTGCCGTTACGGCATAACGGAACACCGTACGACCCTCTTGATAGGTGTAATGAAGGCGGTGATCCACCGTAAAACGCGATGAGGGGCACACCGATCCGCCCGCTTTCACGTGCAGGAAAGGCAGTCCCTTACCGTCCGTGCGATGATAAGAGTCTATCAATCCGATATTTTCTTCGGTAGTGCCTTCAACCAAAACGGCTCCCGCTCCGTCGCCGAACAGCGGACAGGTAGCGCGATCCTGATAGTCGGTTATAGCCGACATCTTGTCTGCACCAATGACGATGATACGCCGATGACGCCCACTTTGAATCATATTGCACGCCACATCGAAGGCGTACATAAAGCCACAGCACGCCGCAGAGAAATCAAACGCGAACGCATTTTTCAGTCCCAGCTTACCCAAAACGATGGAAGCCGTAGAAGGATGAATATAATCCGGCGTTGTCGTTGCAACGATAAGAGCGTCTATACTATCGGGATCTGCACCCGTTTTCTTCAACAGCAGCTTGGCCGCTTTACGCGCCATATAAGACGTTCCGAGGCCTTCTTCTGTGAGAATACGCCGCTCTTTGATACCCATTCGCGTGGTAATCCACTCGTCGTTGGTATCGACCATACGCGATAATTCCTCGTTATTGAGGACGTAATCGGGTACATAGCCAGCAACGCCAGTAATAATCGCGTTGATCGTAGCCATTATTCAGCAGCTTCCTTAACGATAGCCACCTTACCTCTGTACTGTCCGCAGGTGGGACAAACGGTGTGATAGATGTAGTAAGAGCCGCAGTTAGGGCATAAAGCCAACGTGGGCGCAACGGCTTTGTCGTGCGTTCTTCTTTTCAGTGTACGTGTCTTCGACTGTCTTCTTTTAGGATGTGCCATTTTGTTTTATTCTTTTAATATTGTTTTTAATTGTTCCAAACCGCTCCATCGCGGGTCTGTCGATTCTTCATCAAGCCCATTGCTACTTCGGGTAGCCGTATGCTCAGCGAGCATTTCAATCATAGCAGGATTACATTTGCCAGGTATATGCACGTGCTTGATAGGGATTGACAATGCAATAAACTCGTAAATGATCCACGAAAGGTCGAGTATTCCTTTGTCCTCGGGCACAATCAGAAGATCATTTTCCTCTGAATGCGTCTCACCCAACTTGACAACGAGCCGGTTATCAGTATTGATCGGCTGCTCCATATCATCAAGACAGCGATCGCAGGGGGTGTGTATGCTGCCTACTATGTGCGAATCGAGTTCGAAAAGAGCACCGGTCTTGCGTATAGACAGCACTACACACAATTCGCCTCGCCGCACTTCGGGCGCGTTTATCACCTCAAAGTAGTTGTCGTCAAGCTGAAATTCACAGCTGTTAAGCCCTTCTTTCAGCTCTTTCAAATCTATTTTTAAAGCTTCTAAACTACACATTTGGGTTGCAAAGTTACGAATATTTTCCGATAAAAGGTAATAAATGAATGAAAAAATCTAATTTCTTAATTCCATTCTGAACGTGGTTCCGTGTCCCGGTTCAGATTCTTTCACTCGAATCTTACCGTGGTGATAGTCTTCGACTATCCGTTTAGCCAGCGGCAACCCCAATCCCCAACCGCGTTGTTTGGTCGTAAATCCGGGACGAAAAACGTGCCGGACGTCTTTCTTGCGGATTCCCTTACCCGTATCGGTAACGTCTATCAACACTCTGTTTCCGACCTGTATTACACCTATTATAATAGTACCCGTACCATCCAAAGCATCAACAGCATTCTTGCAAAGGTTCTCAATCACCCATTCAAACAGTTGCACATTGAGGTTCACAGTCACCTCTTCGGACGGCAGACGCAACTCAAAACACACCTTGTCGGACGTGCGACGCGACATATAATCAACCACATGAGCTATCAATTCATTCAGATTTGCAGGCACAGACTCGGGCGTTGATCCGATCTTCGAGAACCGATCGGCAATCAGTTGCAGCCGTTTCACATCACTGTCTATCTCCGGAATGAGTTCATCCTGCGGATAACGCTCACGCAAGATCTCCGTCCACGCCATCAGACTGCTTATCGGTGTGCCTAACTGATGAGCCGTTTCTTTGGACAATCCGGCCCAAACTCTGTTTTGTTCGGCCCGTTTCGACGTAAGCAAAGCAACGACAGCTGCCACAATCAGAATGATAACCGCACCGAGTTGAACGAACGGATAGACAGCTGAAAGCTTCAACATTCGCGAGTCGTCATAACAAACTTCAATATAATCTTTCCCTGCCGTCCCATCAATGTCGATACGTATGCAGCGCCCCTCTGCCCGAAGTCGCATTCCGATGGCCGCAACCTGCCGCAGTCTGTCGGCAGACGAGTCTGCGGGTATATCCAAATTACGAAAAGTTTGCACGTTTCCCGCCCGATCCATCACAATAACCGGAATCGTGGTATTACCGTTAAGCACTTTCAACACCAAGTTTAGATCAGTCCATTCATCCGCATTATTCAGCGTATTCATTGCTTCTGCCCACACCTCCATCTTCTTACGCTCCTCTTGTTCCAAGTCACTGATCAGGAAATGCGCCACCGCTAATGAGGCTACCGCTACGAAAACGGTGCCCAGAACAAGCAGAATCTTGATTTGATGAATACGGTCTGTCCATTGCATAACATCAAACAAACGTACAGCCCCTGCATATATTGTGTTGCAAATCGACTTCTTATAAAAGTGAGAAATCAACAAAAACATTTGCAAGTTTCATTTCTTTTAACGATATTTGTAGCCGAGAACAACAAAGAATAACGACAAACAATCAACTTAAAAATCATATTATTATGAACAAAACCAAAATGATTGCCATTGGATTTGCCGGCGTTGTAACTGTCATCAGCGCTTGGCTGTTGGCCAACGGATTTACGAACTTTAAAAAAGATGCCCCGACTATCAACGTAACCGGTATGGCAGAGAAGCAAATTACGAGTGATTTGATCGTGTGGAATATCACCGTCAATGCCGAAGATGTTTCTCGGAGCGATGCATTCTCTGCGTATAAGAAAACAGCAAAACTGCTGAGACGCTATCTCAACGACCACGGGATTCCCGACAAAGAAATCTCGACTAATAGCGTGGACATCTCTAAACTGACAAAACAATATTATGATTCGGATGCAAAACAATATTACTCTGTGGACAAGGGATACTCTGCCTCACAGACTTTCACTGTCAGTTCACACGACGTGAGCAATGTAGAACGTGTTTACCAGAACATTTCCGAGCTGTACAATCAGGGTATTTCCTTTTCAAGCAGCACACCGTCGTATTATTATACCAAGCTCAACGAGCTCAAAATGGAGATGCTTGGCAAAGCAAGTGCCAACGCTTACGAGCGCGCACAGGTAATAGCCAAAGGTAGCGAAGCCACTGTCGGCCCTCTCATTTCGTCCTCGATGGGCGTCTTCCAGATTGTAGGGCTCAACAGCGATGAGGAATACAGCTGGGGCGGAACGTTCAACACGACAAGCAAAGAGAAAGTTGCCAGCATCACGGTGCGTACCACTTACAAGGTAAAATAATCCACTCAGCTCCCCCATTCGGCGCCTCACACATTGCCTTTTGCAACGTGTGAGGCGTCTCTTTATCCCATATCTCTCACAACTAACGGTTAATCACCGTGTAAGTAACAGTTAATTGCACGATAAGTAACCGTTAATCATCGTACGAATAACCGTTAATCGCGATACACTTAACAGGGTTCCGTAAGATATTGATAATAAGAAAGATAAGCAAATAAAAAGGGCGAGTCACCCCGCCCGAATGTTTTCACAACGGAATAATCCTTATTGTGATTAGCTAAAAAACGGTACAAAGAAAACAAATTATTTTGATTCTTGCAAATATTTTAGATAAAATTTTACTATATTTGCAGCATCACATCGAAAAATCAGACAATTATGAAAAATATCTTGGGGTTAGATCTGGGAACCAATAGTATCGGCTGGGCGCTGATCGACAATGAATCGCATAGAATAATCAAATCAGGCAGTCGTATCATACCGATGGATGCCGCGACAATGGGCGACTATGAAAAAGGAAACTTGAAATCGGCAGCTTCGGAACGAACATCTTTCCGAGGAATGCGAAGACTCTATGAGCGGGCCAAGCTCAGGCGGGAGCGATTGCTAAGGGTATTGAATATTCTCGGCTTTCTGCCCGAAGAGTTTCGTCGGCAAATTGATTTCGAGCATCATCCCGGCCAATTCATAGACGGGAAAGAACCCCTAATTGCCTATCACCACGATGAAAACGGACAGAGAGTGTTCTCATATATGTCTGCTTTCGAGGAAATGTTGACAGACTTCCGGGCAACCCAACCGGAACTTGTCAGAGATGGGCGGCGCGTACCTTATGACTGGACGATTTACTATCTGCGCCATAAGGCATTGACGCAACCTGTTACCAAAGAGGAATTAGCGTGGATAATACTGAACTTCAATACCAAACGTGGTTACTATCAACTGCGTAGTGAGAGTGAAGAAGTTACCACCAATAAGAACGAGGAATATGCAGAATTGGAAGTAGTGAGCGTAGAAAAGACCGGTGAAGATAAGAAACGAGCCGGCTACTACTGGTATACAATCACTTATGACAACGAAGCTGAACAGAAGATAACAAGCACAATACCTCCAAGACAGATAGGAGATAAGGTAGAACTGATTGTCACCACAGCCCGGGATAAGGCAGGAGAGACTAAGAAAAGCGTTCGTTCACCGAAAGAAGATGACTGGACACTGATGAAAAAACGTACAGAACACAATATTGAAGAGGAAGAATGTACAGTCGGTTCATACATTTATCAGCATATTTTAGCTGATCCCACGGTGAAAGTACGTGGAAAATTAGTACATACAATCGAACGAAAGTTCTATAAAAAAGAACTGAAACAGATATTGAATAAACAGAAAGAGTTTATTCCCGAATTGCAGGATACCAGTTTGTACGAGGCGTGTATCAAGGAATTATACCGTAATAACGAGGCTCATATTCAGTCTATTGCCAATAAGGATTTTACAGATTTGTTTGTCAATGATATCATTTTCTACCAACGTCCGTTGAAAAGCAAAAAGAGTACCATCAGTAATTGCCCGTATGAAAGTTATTATTATAAAAACAAAGAGACAGGCGAGCTTATCCGTAAACCCATTAAATGTATTGCAAAATCTAATCCTTTATATCAGGAATTCAGGTTATGGCAGTTCGTACATAACCTTCGTATCTATAAGAAGAGTGAAGAAGTAAGCGGAAGATTACAGACGGACGTAGACGTGACAGATAGATTTCTGACCACTCCCGATGATTATGCCAAACTCTTTTCTTGGCTGAATGACCGCAAGAAAATAAAGCAAAAAGAATTATTGAGATATGAAGCCTTCGGACTTTCCAAGTCTTATGGCGATTACCGATGGAACTTCGTAGAAGACAAACCATATCCCTGCAATGAAACATTGTATGAAATCAACCGGCGAATGAAAAGTATTCTTTCAGACAAAAAACTTTCATCGGAGGCCTATCAGCAGCTGTGGCACATTCTTTATTCAATAGACGATCCTATTGAAATACGAAAAGCCCTCACTTCATTTGCACAAAATCAGAAAATAAACAGTGATGATTTTGTGAATGCCTTCTATCAATATGTACCCGAAAAAACCAAGAGTTACGGAGCATATTCAGAAAAAGCAATTAAGAAACTGCTGCCGTTGATGCGTAGAGGAAGTTATTGGGCAATCGGGAATATCGATGAAAAGACTCGTCGACGACTTGATAATATTATCAATGGAGTTGCAGATGACAGCATTTCCACTTGTACTCGCGAAAAGCTGAACAATCTAACGGATATCACGATGTGCCAAGGTATGCCACTTTGGCAAGCCTGTTACGCCGTCTATGATCGCCACTCGGAAGCTGCGGACACAACAAAATGGGAACAACCGGATGACATCGATACTTATCTTAGCACAGAGTTGAAACAGCATTCGTTGCGTAACCCTATCGTAGAGACTGTCATCAGCGAGACATTACGTGTGGTGAGAGATATTTGGAAGACCTACGGTAGACCGGAAGAGATACACGTTGAATTGGGACGAAACTTGAAGCAAGATGCCAAAAGTCGTAAGCAAGATGCAATACGTATGGCAGAAAACGAGCAGACGAACCTCAGAATACGCGCTTTGTTACAAGAACTTTCCAATCCCGAATGTGGTGTTGAAAACGTCAGACCACATTCTCCAAGCCAGATGGAACTCTTGAAAATTTATGAAAATGAAGTTTTACAGAGTACCGATGACATTCCGGAAGAGATCAGTAATATCATCAAGGATTTAGGAAAAACGGATCCCAAGAAACGTCCAAGCTTATCGGATATTACTAAATATCGTTTATGGCTTGAACAGAAATACCAATCACCCTATACAGGACATATTATTCCACTGTCCAAACTATTTACTCCTGCTTATCAAATCGAGCACGTAATACCGCAATCACGCTATTTCGACGACTCAATCAGCAACAAAGTGATTTGTGAAGCCGAAGTAAATAAGGAGAAAGATCGTATGTTGGGATATGAGTTCATTATAAATAAGGGCGGCAGTATTGTCAAAGGAAGTTTCGGGCAAGAGTTCAAAATCTTTGATAAAGTGCAATACGAAGACTTTGTCAAACAACGTTATGCTCATAATAAGACTAAAATGAAAAAACTGTTGATGGACGATATCCCTGACGGATTCATCCAAAGACAATTGAATGACAGTCGATATATGAGCAAGAAAATTATCAGTATCTTGTCTAATATCGTAAGGGAAGACGGTGAAAAAGAGGCAACTTCAAAGCATATCATCGTGACGTCGGGTGCCATCACCGACAGGCTGAAAAAAGAATGGGGCATAAAAGATGTATGGAACGACATCATTGCGCCACGTTTCAAACGGCTGAATAAACTCACGGACAGCAATAATTACGGAATGGAAACAGAGAAAGAAGGAAGGCAATATTTTCAAATCAACGTTCCGACAGAACTTTCTACGGGACTCATTAAAAAGCGTATCGACCACCGTCATCACGCAATGGATGCCATCATTATTGCCTGCACTACGCGCAATCACGTGAACTTTCTCAACAACAGTACCGCCGCATCTGATCGGAAAGACATCAGGCGTGATCTTCAACATACTCTATGCACTAAGACCAAAACAGATAGTAACGGCAATTATGTATGGAGATTCAATAAACCTTGGGATACCTTTACGCAAGACACACGCCAAGAGCTGGAGGGAATCATTGTCAGTTTCAAACAAAATCTACGTATTATTAATAAGATGTCCAACTATTATCAACACTATGTCGATGGCAGAAAGACAATCAGCCGACAAAATAAAGGCGACGGTTGGGCTATACGTAAGTCACTGCATAAGGCAACTATATCGGGAAAAGTTAATCTGAAAAGAAGTAAAACGGTTGGTTTTAAAGAAGCACTGAATGATTGGTCAGCCATCAAAGACAAAACATCGAAAGCTATTTTGCAGAAGATTATTGCTCAATATAAAAACTACGATCCTAAAACCATATTTAAATATTTCAAGGATCGCAACTTTAAAGTAGAGGGTAAAGATTTTAGTAAGCTTGAAGTTTACTATAATACATCAGATAAAGAGCCGATGTCTGCACACCGTGTCAATATAGATACCACTTTTGATGAGAAAGAAATACGCTCTATTACGGATACGGGAATACAAAAAATAATGCTGAAACACCTCCATACTTACGATGATGCGCAAGGGAAAACTCATCCGGAGGCAGCTTTTTCACCCGAAGGAATTGAGAAGATGAATCAAAATATCCGAACGCTGAACGGTGGCAAGGATCATAAACCCATTTTCAAAGTAAGAAAAGCAGAGACTTTGGGGATGAAGTTTGCTGTGGGTGAACGTGGACATAAAGATAAGAAATGGGTTGAAGCGGATAAAGGTACGAACCTCTTCTTTGCTATTTATGAAAGTGAAGAAAACAAACGATCTTATAGCTCCATCCCTTTAAATGAGGCAATTGACAGATTGAAGCGAGGAGAAAACATAGCTGATGAACGAGACCAGAATGGAAATAAATTGCTATTCGTTCTCTCACCTATGGATTTAGTATATGTACCGGATCCCGATGATGCCCATATCGATGAGGTGAAAGGAAATAACAATATATTTAAAATGGTATCGTGCACAGGAACAGAATGCTATTTTGTTCCAGAAACTTATGCGAATGTCATCTGCAAAGGAAAAGAGTTAGGATCTTTGAACAAAGTAGAATCTTACGACGGAATTAACATCAAAAAGAGTTGTTACAAAATAACAGTGGATAGATTGGGGAAAGTGAGAAAGATATTTAAAGGTTAGGCATATGATAAAGAAAACATTATACTTTGGCAATCCTGCCTATCTGTCGCTCAAAAATAAACAACTCGTTATCAAGATACCGGAAATTGAACGGAATAAAGAGTTGCCTGAAATAATACGTAAAGAGTCTGTCAGGACTATTCCGATAGAGGATATCGGAGTCGTCGTATTGGATCATAAGGAGATAACAATTACTCAATCGGTAATTGCAGCATTACTCGATAACACAGTAGCTTTTATCACTTGCAATGATAAACGTATGCCGACAGGAATGCTCTTACCATTGCAAGGGAATACGATACAAAACGAGCGATTCAGAAATCAACTCAACGCCTCTTTACCATTGAAAAAACAACTATGGCAACAAACAATCAAAGCGAAAATCGAAAACCAAGCATTTGTGCTCCATCGCAACACAGGGCGCTCTATCGCTAATATGATGAAAATGGCAAAAGACGTACGCAGTGGTGATCCCGATAATTACGAAGCACAGGCAGCTGCATATTATTGGAAAAACATATTTAAGAATCAACCGAATTTCGTGCGTGCCCAGGAAGGAGAAGCACCAAACAACCTCCTGAATTATGGTTATGCAATTCTTAGAGCCATAGTGGCCAGAGCTTTGGTAATAAGCGGTTTACTCCCTGTGGCAGGAATCCATCACCACAACCGCTACAACGACTATTGTCTTGCTGATGATATAATGGAACCATATCGCCCTTTCGTAGATCAATTGATCATTGAAATAATGAAAAATCAGGATATTCCCGAGACTTTAACCATTGACTTGAAACAACAAATGTTGTCTATCCCTGTACTTGATGTCAGGATTTCAGGAAAACGAAGTCCTTTGATGATTGCTGTATCTCAAACGACAGCAGGATTGGCAAAATGTTTTAATGGAGAATCAAGAAAGATTGCTTATCCTGAAATAGAATGATCGACAGATTCAATGAATACAGAGTTATGTGGGTGCTCGTCTTTTATGATCTTCCTACCGAAACGAAAAAAGAGCGCAAAATGGCAGCGAAATTTCGTAAAGATATAATGGGGGACGGCTTCTCAATGTTCCAATTCTCCATCTATGTACGCCATTGTGCCAGTATGGATAACGCTCAAGTACATATCAAAAGGATACAATCAATCCTACCAGAGGCAGGGAATGTCGGTATTATGTGCATCACTGACAAGCAATTTGCAGATATTAAGATCTTCTTTTGCAAGAAAGAAAAAAGACCGAATGCACCTGGTCAGCAACTTGAATTATTCTAAAAACAGAATGTGGAAATTCAATTTATTATAGAATCTCCACATTCCAATACAACAATTTTTTCTTTCTGTAAAATCAACAATAAGTCCTTATCCCACAGTATATTATACAAACTATATTGTTGTTTACCCCACAAAGGTACTAATTTTTTAGCTAATCACAACCATAAGGCTTATCATAAAATGCGGTATGTAATTGTTGTTTACCCCACAAAGGTACTAATTTTTTAGCTAATCACAACGGTTTATGAGAAATACATTTATTCCTACTGATTGTTGTTTACCCCACAAAGGTACTAATTTTTTAGCTAATCACAACGCTTGCTTGCTTATCAGCGTATTTATAATATTGTTGTTTACCCCACAAAGGTACTAATTTTTTAGCTAATCACAACAACAATTAAATACGAGTTGTGTTAATGATTATTGTTGTTTACCCCACAAAGGTACTAATTTTTTAGCTAATCACAACGTTATTCTAATTCTACTAAACGATTATATCATTGTTGTTTACCCCACAAAGGTACTAATTTTTTAGCTAATCACAACCTGCTTGGGTTTCTCCTCGTAGATTTTTTGATTGTTGTTTACCCCACAAAGGTACTAATTTTTTAGCTAATCACAACAATTTGATTCTATAAGTCATAATAAGTGTATTGTTGTTTACCCCACAAAGGTACTAATTTTTTAGCTAATCACAACAGGTGGAGAAACCACAAGTAACCGACAATCAAAGATGAGATGTATTGATGGGAGCTTTAAAGAAGGATTTCGATAATCACTTCACGCTGAACAGCTATCTGTTGATGGCTCCGCAGCGCGGACAACGGCCCTTGTGGCGGAGCTTGGCACCACAGTTTCCGCAGAGATAATAGGCTCGGTTGTGCGTGAAATAACAACGGAGGGCAAAGACGAAATAGGCGATGAGTATCAGATAGCCGACATAATATAAAGTGGTGAGACTGAAGACAATGTAGGCAACAGCACAAACGGCGGCTAAACCGCAGAGGTACATCACTGCGAAGCGAAACGGAAGCTGATGGCGCACATCGTCGACTACGGCCAGAGCTGTGATCAGCATCGCCCACACCGAAGCCAGAAAGATAGCTAAAAGCGGCGGGACAGAGAATGGATTGAGGGTGGGATGGTAATAGAAATGGCGCCATACATCGGGGGCAAAGAGTTGAATGCTGGCATAGAATGTGGCAGACGATGCCACAATGAGGACCAAGAGAGTGGGATAAAACGAATCGATGTCGCGAAAATGGACGATGGGCGCCCGTCGACTCTGCAATTTCCGAAGGAGATAAACTATGCCGATGAGAGTAATGATGACCAAGAAAATGAGCGTATGGATGTCTGAAAAGGTCGAGATGAACTGCGAAATGGGATCATCGGGTACCACCTTGGGCAGCAGACTCGACTCGTGTATCCAACCAAAAGTGGACTGATCGCGGGCTACTTGCACCCAAACCGAGTCTACGGGGTCGTCGGACAACATTCTGATGTCGGCCACAACGAGATGTTCGTGCTTATAAACGGCAAACGAATCGGCAGACAAATGGTTGATGATTTCTTCAGGTTGCTGGCGGAAAAGCACCAAAGAATCGGCTTTGACCACGAAGTTGTAATTGTTAGTGTAATGGTGGGTGGAAGAGAATGACAGCGAGTCGAGTTGATATTCGCTGTAATGGGTGGTTGCATCGTGGCTTTGGGGACGTTGATGATAGCACGATGACAAGCTCGTCAGCAGCAAGACGAGCGTGAGGAGATGCAGAAAGTGGGGCTTAAGACTCGGCATAGATGTTCATTTGGCATTCTTTACAGTTAAATTCTAAACGGAATCGACGGCTGTCTGTCAGCTGCAAATAGAGAGGTTCACGCCAAGCCGGATGCTTCCCGCCGTGCTTTGTACAGGCGCCTAACGAGTATTTCAGGCAGTGACGGCACTGCATTATTAAGGGTTCTGTGGAATTTGAGGCGGCTTTAACGGCCGGTATCTCGAATGCCTGATCGATAGCGGTAAGACCGTGGTTTTCATAAAAGGCGCGTGAGACGGTGTTGGCGCTATTGAACAAGTAGGAATGCGAACGGTATTCGGGCTGCCAATAACGTGCCGTTGTATTCTTGGGGGCAATCGGCAGGCATTTCGGAGCAGTACGGGAACTGATTTCGATGCCCTCGATGGCTGTACGCCTGAGTTCGGCCAACAGACTACTCGGGATGAAAAAGCGGTCGGCTTCGTTCTCGATCGTCACCTCGGCGCATTCGTAAGGCGTGTTGCCGAGTTTGGAAAGCTGGCGAACGATATTGTCGTATTGCGGTTTCTGTGCCGCATCTGCCGCAAATGGCAGAACGGATTGGCCGATTTTGACATCGAATCCTTCGACTTGTGGAATAATGCGCAACGAGAATCCGTTGGCAGAATGGCCGAGAATCATCTTCACGGGAATCTTTCTGACAGCGGTTTGATGAGCTAAAACGGTTTCAAAGGCGTGATCATTATTTCTGTAAAGTGCTGTCCCGGGGTGCAGATCAGTAGGCATTTTGAGCGGAAACAAGCGATTTCCCTCAACGCGATTGACACGGAATCCTTGTAATTCTCGCTCGTGATTGATGAAGCAAAGGCCGTCTCCATTAGCAAAAGTTGCTGTTCCTGCTACATTGAATGAATTGCTTCTTATCTCCTTTACCTTACCGACATACTCGCCGATGGCTTTGGGCGTGTCGAAAGAGGCAATAGCTGCGTGTCGACCATTGATAAAATAGGGAGTGAAACCGCGGTTAAATGTCTTGTTCAAGTTGGGTGTAAAAGTATAAGAAACACGGCCGACCGAAGCGCGACGATAGCGAGAAGGATGCGCAGCAACGAGTCGGTCGAGTCGTTGGCTATATGCCGCCACCACGTTTTTCACATAGTTTATGTCTTTCAGTCGGCCCTCGATTTTGAACGAAGAGGCACCGGCAGCGGCCAAAGTTTCGAGGTTATTGATCTGGCACATATCTTTCAATGACAGCAGGTGGCGCTGATATTCGATCGTTTGACCGGCGGCATCTTTGAGATCAAACTTCATTCGACAAAATTGTGCACACTCGCCACGATTGGCACTGCGACCGAAACAATGCTGAGAGGCATAACATACGCCCGAGTAACACACGCAAAGAGCCCCGTGAACAAAGACTTCAAGCTCTATATCAGGTACAGCACGCCGGATATCGGCTATCTCTTCAGCCGACAATTCACGCGCTAAGACCGCACGTTCGACTCCTAACGACTGCAACCACGCTACCTTTTCAGGCGTTCGGTTATCTGTTTGTGTAGAGGCGTGTAAGGCCGGAAGTTTTATCTCGGGATATTTTTCGGTTAATTCGAAATACAATTTCACAATGCCCATATCCTGAACAAGTACAGCATCTACATCTATCGCAGCAAGATCAAGAAGTAATCGTTTAATCTTCGGAAGCTCATCTTCATAAATAATCGTATTGATCGTGACATAGACTTTGGCTGCAAATCGATGGGCATACGTGCAAAGCTGACGGATATCGTCGATGCTATTCCCTGCCGAAGCTCTTGCTCCGAAGCGTTGTGCTCCGATATAAACGGCATCTGCTCCGTGGTCGATGGCAGCTAATCCGCATTCTATATTCTTGGCGGGTGCGAGGAGTTCTAATGTCATCGTTAACGAAATTAAGAGATTAAGAAATTAAACATATAGTTACTTCTTTGGGAAACGACATTCTCTATCCTTTTTCTCTATACAAATCTGTGCAAAGATACGAAAAAACACTCCTATTGTCACATTTTCTCTTTATTTTCTTGTCGAAACAAAATAATATTCTTACCTTTGCTACTATCTTTTACTTTCCTAAATTAGGAGAGTAATATCTGAGCAAGAGAGAATGGTAATAACAAATAACATAAGCAATAACAATACAATGCAAAGAGACTTTGATTCCTCTTTACTTTTTAACGCTTTATATTTGTCT
>NZ_CAUTUT010000016.1:0-66424 GCF_963541955.1 Hoylesella pleuritidis
TTATCAGTCAGTTTACACCAACTTCGATATTTCTTCATTTTCGTTGATTAGTTGCGTTCCGTTTAACGGCTTTTCGCCGTATGATTAACAGTTAATTGAAAACCGATTAAAACAAAAGGACAAAAGGGCAGAATTTATCGGTGGTGCCGATAGGCCCTTATGTCCTTTTGTTCTTATGTCTGTAAACCTTGTATTTCTATTTGGATAGGAGATTTATCGAGGTCTTGTGGCTCTGATGAAATAAACTATCAGCAGAAGATAAGCGCCGAGCGCGCAGAGTTCTGACAGCGGGTCGGCTAACCACGCATTGTTGATCAAGTTAACACCGGCAAACCGCAGTAGTGCACTTACAACTCCCATCAAGGCGCCGCCGGCAATAAATCCGCTGGCAATGAGTGTGCCTTTCTCGTTGCGTGCCTTGTTTTCTGCTTCGTTTTTAGAGCGAGTTGTGACAAACCAATTGACTGCACCACCTACAAGCAGCGGAATGTTCAGTTGCAAGGGAATGAACATTCCAAGCGCAAAAGCCAATGCCGGGATTCTGCACCACGTGAGAACGATGGCAATCACAGCACCGATGGCATAGAGGATCCACGGGGCGCCGACACCGTTCATCAGCGGATCGATGACTGCTGCCATTGCATTAGCCTGCGGTGCAGCCAACTGTCCGCTGGTGAAACCATAAGTTTCGTTGAGCAACATCATTACACCACCCACCGTGGCAGCGGAAACCAGCGTGCCGAGAAACTTCCACGTCTCTTGTTTTCGCGGTGTGGTGCCGAGCCAATAACCGATTTTGAGGTCTGTAATGAATGAACCTGCCATTGAAAGAGCCGTACATACCACGCCGCCCATAATCAAAGCGGCTACCATTCCGCCCGGACCCTTCAGTCCGACGGCTACCATTACGACCGATGCTAAAATCAAAGTCATCAGCGTCATACCCGAAACTGGATTGGAGCCGACAATGGCTATGGCGTTGGCTGCAACCGTAGTGAATAGGAATGCAATTACTGTGACAAGCAGAATACCCACAAGAGCGAAGAGTAGGTTATCCATTACGCCGAACCAGAAGAAAAGAAAGGTGATGAGAAGTGCCGTTCCTGATCCGATGGCAATGAGTTTAAAAGAGATATCGCGTTGTGTACGTACTTGTTGTTTGGTTTCGTCGCTACCACCGCGCAGCTCTTTCCCTGCCAGTGAAACAGCCCCTTTGATGATGCCCCACGACTTGATAATGCCGATGATTCCGGCCATTGCGATGCCTCCGATACCGATACTCTTGCCGTAAGCAGCGAAGATTTGTTCGGGAGACATCGCTCCGACAGCCGTTGTTATGCTCGGATCCCAAAGGCTGAGCACCTCATCGTGATACAGAATAGACATTCCCGGTACGATCAACCACCACACAGTGAGTGATCCGAGACAGATATACAGCGCGTATTTCAGTCCGATGATGTAGCCCAATCCTAACACTGCGGCTCCTGTGTTGACCTTAAACACCAGTTTGGCTTTGTCCGCCAGTATTTGTCCTAAGCCCACGACGCGTGTCGTAAAATTCTCATTCCACAATCCGAATGTAGCGATGATGAAGTCGTAAAGCCCGCCGACGAGTCCTGCAAGGAGCAGAGGCTTGGCCTGACTGCCGCCTTTGGCACCGCTCACTAATACCTGCGTGGTGGCCGTTGCCTCGGGAAATGGGTACTTGCCGTGCATATCGCTGACGAAGAATTTGCGAAAAGGAATCAGGAAAAGGATTCCGATGACTCCGCCTAAAAGTGAAGATATGAAGATTTTCAAGAACGAAGCGCTCATATCCGGATACTTGGCTTGCAGGATATAAATGGCTGGTAGCGTGAAGATTGCACCTGCCACAACGGCCCCCGAACAAGCACCGATGCTCTGAATGATAACGTTCTCGCCTAAGGCTCGTGACCGATGGGCAGCTGTCGAAACGCCCACGGCAATGATGGCGATAGGTATGGCGGCCTCAAATACTTGTCCCACTTTCAGTCCCAGATATGCAGCGGCGGCCGAGAATAGCATAGCCATCAGGATTCCCCACGTAACCGACCATCCGTTTACTTCCGGGTAAGTCTGTTGTGGACTCATTATCGGTTCGTATTCTTCTCCTTTTTCCAATTCTCTGAATGCGTTTTCGGGCAGTTGCACCGCCTCTTTCTCTTGTTCTTTCATATGGATTTTGTTGGTTGTTTATGGATGCAAAGATAACGGAAATATTTGATTAAATCAGAAAAAGAGATGTGATTATTTGTCGTTCGAGAGTTGACACGAGAGGGGAAAATGGGAAATTGCTGTTGATTGGATTGATTTCTGTGTTTTAATTTGCGTGAAATAAATGAAAAAGTTACCTTTGTGAAAATTTAAATACATACATACCGATGAAAAAACAAATCTTATTATGGGTGTTAATAATGGTTGTGTCGGCAGCCGAAGCTGTCCCTGCGCAACGCGGAATATGGAAGATTATTCGATTGGCAGACGGTAGTCGGGTACGAGTTGAGTTGTGTGGAGACGAATATTTGCACTATTGGCGTGCCGCAGACGGCATTTGTTATATGCAGAGTGACGGCGATTCTGTTTATCGTGCCGTAGACGGTGCGATATCGGAGACGATGAGTCGTACTGCTGTCCGTCGTTTGGGGACAGGTCGACAGATGCGGCACGGAGCGGCAAGATTACCCAAGAGCCGAACTGCTTATACTGGAAAGAAGCGCGGTTTGATTATTTTGGCTGAGTTTAAAGACAAGCCTTTTCAGGCGGCACACGACAAACCGCTGTATCTCCGTATTGCCAATGAGGAAGGATTTACTTCGTCCGACGGATTCAAAGGTAGTGTTTCGGACTATTTCAAGGCACAGAGCGGTGGTTTGTTCGATTTGAAATTCGATATTGTAGGGCCCGTCCGATTGCCTGAGAAGTATGCTTATTATGGCCGAAATAACGACGAACATGCTGGTGAAATGATAGCTCGAGCCTGCCTTTTGGCTGCTGATTCAGTGAATTTTGCCGACTATGATTGGGACGGAGACGGCGAAGTGGAGCAAGTTTTTGTTCTCTACGCCGGTCACGGTGAGGCTTCTTGGGATGATGCCAACACGATTTGGCCGCACAAATGGACTTTGTCAGCATCTGATTACGGAAAAACCGTGAGAATAGATGGCGTTACCGTGAATACTTATGCGTGCAGCAGCGAGCTCGGATTTAATGGAATCGACGGTATCGGAACCATCTGTCACGAGTTCACGCATTGTTTGGGATTGCCCGATTTCTATGACACGGGTGGCAAAGGACACTATGGAATGGGCAGTTGGGACTTGATGAGCAGCGGCTGTTATAATCAGGGCGGTTTCATTCCGGCCGGATATACAAGTTATGAAAAAATGTTTTGCGGATGGCTTACGCCCAAAACGCTGACCGATGATGTTTCGGTGACGGCTATGGAAGCATTGAGTAACGGCGGCAATGCATACATTATCTACAACGATAACCATCGAGACGAATTCTATCTATTGGAGAATCGGCAGCCGACAGCGTGGGATGCAGCCCTACCTGGTCGTGGATTGCTTGTGCTACACGTAGATTATGATGTAACGGCGTGGGTAAATAATGTTGTGAATGCTGTCGGTAGATTTCGACAGAATGACGGATACACCACGGATTTCAGCAATAGTCACCAGCGATTGACCATTTTTCACGCCGATAATGATGATGATTCCCGTTATTGGAGTGCAGCGCAAGGGGGCTATATGAAGATGACCGAGTCTACGGATGCATATCCTTGCGCCGGTAACGACAGCCTTTGCAATACCTCGAAACCGTCAGCTCGCCTGTTCAACGCCAATGCTTCGGGTACAAGATTAATGAATAAAGCCGTCAAAGGAATTGTACAAAATGGTGATGGAAGTGTCGCCTTTCGCTTTATTTCGACAGATTCTGCAGGATCGCTCGAGGCTAAAGGTGATACGATTTTCTATGAGTCGTTCGACCGTTGCAAAGGAGTGGGTGGCAATGACGGTGTTTGGAGCGGAACGATTGCAGGCCGGAGCAGTCTTCGCACGGATAATGAAGGTTGGTCATTCCCATATGCTTCGGCTTATGGTGCAAACCAATGCGCGAAGTGCGGAACAGGAAAAGCGCTCGGAACAGTGGTTACTCCTGCTTTCACTGTGAAAGACGGAACTGTCATTACATTTAAAGTGGCCCCGTGGAATACCGAAACTAAGTCGGTGGATTTGAGTATCATCGGTGAAGGTGTGACACTCTCTGCAACATCGTTCGACCTGTCTCCTCACCAATGGACTATCTGTTCGGCCACGGTTTCTGGGTCGGGCACCATTCAGGTAAGCATTACACCGGCAGGCAGACGCTTCTTCTTAGACGAGTTCTTGGTTCTTCGCACTGAGGCGACAGGTATCAACCGCGTTACTGGTCACACCTCATCGTCATCAGATCACCGTATTTTCAGTCTTGATGGACGTTATCTCGGCACAGATCCTTCTGTCTTGAAGACCGGTATATACATCAGAAGTGGGAAGAAATTACGAATTACTAATTAACAAGAAATTACGAATTACTTTAATAATAAGGTAATTCGTTATCCTAAATTCTATATTCGTAATTTATCTTCTTACCTTTCCGAGTGCAGTTTCTTTGTTTTCTGTTTCTTTCGTAGAGGGCACGTAAATGCATTGTTAGTTTTGTTTCATATATTTTGTGTTTAATGGATTAGCCGTGTTTAGGGTTCTTTGTCTGATGGAATCATACTAAATGGAAAAAGACACAGCCTTGACTACGAGGTCAGAGCTGTGTCTTTTACTATTACCGAATCATTAATTACGGAAGACGAGGCTGTTTCCGAACGAATCAATGGTGATGGGTTTATCGTTGGAAACCTCGCTTGCGAGGATCTTTTTAGACAAATCGTTGAGCACGTAACGTTGGATGGCACGTTTCACGGGCCGTGCACCGAACTCGGGGTTGTAGCCAACCTCTGCGAGATATTGAATGGCTGCGTCGGTTACTTCAAGTCGGAAGCCCTGCGGTTCGAGTATCTTCCTAATGGCGTTTATTTGTAGTTTCACGACATCGGCAATCTCTTTCTTGCTCAACGGCAAAAACATAATCGTTTCGTCGATACGGTTTAAGAACTCGGGGCGAATCGTCTTCTTCAGCATTTCCATCACTTGGCTGCGTGTTTCGTCGATAAGTTGATCGCGAGTGGTGTCGTCGAGCTTCTCGAACTGCTGCTGGATGAATTGACTGCCGAGGTTGGATGTCATAATGATGATGGTGTTTTTGAAGTTCACTGTGCGTCCTTTGTTATCCGTCAGACGACCATCATCAAGCACTTGCAGCAGAATATTGAACACATCGGGATGTGCTTTCTCGATCTCATCGAATAAAACAACGCTGTAAGGTTTGCGTCTTACGGCTTCGGTAAGCTGTCCGCCCTCGTCGTAACCGACGTAACCCGGAGGCGCACCGATGAGTCTCGACACACTGAATTTCTCTTGATACTCGCTCATATCGATGCGTGTCATCATCGTTTCGTCGTTGAAAAGATAATCGGCAAGCGCCTTTGCCAACTCTGTTTTGCCTACCCCAGTGGTACCCAGGAAGATAAACGAGGCTATCGGGCGCTTAGGGTCTTGTAGTCCGGCCCGCGAACGGCGCACGGCATCACTCACAGCAGTAATCGCTTCGTCCTGACCGATGACGCGTCGATGCAACTCCGTTTCCAAATGCAACAGTTTATCGCGCTCGCTTTGCAACATCTTGGTCACGGGAATACCGGTCCATCGACTCACCACTTCGGCAATATCATCGGCCGTCACTTCTTCGCGCACCATCGCTTCGCTGCCCTGCGTGGCTTTGAGTTGCAGTTGGATGCTGTCGATGTCGTCTTGCAGCGATTTCAATTTTCCGTAACGAATCTCGGCTACACGTTCGTAATTGCCTTCGCGTTCGGCGCGTTCAGCCTCGAATTTCAGGTTTTCTATATCTTGTTTATCCTGCTGAATCTTGTTTACCAGTGCCTTCTCGCCTTCCCATTTGGCGCGGAATGTCTTCTCCTGATCACGTAACTCGGCAATTTCTTGATCCAGTTGCTTTATTTTCGGTTCGTCATTTTCCCGCTTAATAGCCTCTCGTTCAATCTCCAATTGTTTCAACTTGCGTGTAATCTCATCCAATTCCTCAGGCACCGAGTCGCGTTCCATCCGCAGTTTGGCGGCTGCTTCATCCATCAAGTCGATGGCTTTGTCGGGTAGGAAGCGGTCGGAGATGTAGCGTTCAGATAGTTTTACGGCCGCGATACACGCATCGTCTTGAATACGTACCTTGTGATGGTTCTCGTACCTTTCCTTTAAGCCGCGCAGAATACTGATAGCGTCTGTCTCGGAGGGCTCGTCTACCATCACGGTTTGGAACCGACGCTCCAGCGCTTTGTCCTTTTCAAAATACTTCTGGTACTCATTCAGCGTCGTCGCACCAATCGCCCGGAGTTCTCCGCGAGCTAAAGCCGGCTTCAGAATGTTGGCTGCATCCATTGCACCTTCGCCGCCGCCGGCTCCCACGAGAGTGTGAATCTCATCGATAAAGAGGATAATTCGGCCCTCGCTGTTGGTTACTTCCTTGATCACGCTTTTGAGTCGCTCTTCGAATTCACCTTTATATTTAGCGCCGGCAACCAACGCACCCATATCGAGTGAGTAGAGTTGCTTATCCTTTAAGTTCTCGGGTACATCACCGCGAACGATTCTTTCGGCCAGACCTTCCACGATTGCCGTCTTACCCGTCCCCGGTTCACCTATTAATATCGGGTTATTCTTGGTACGGCGAGACAGAATCTGCAATACGCGACGAATCTCGTCGTCGCGTCCGATAACGGGATCGAGCTTGCCGGCGCGGGCATCTGCCACTAAGTTCTTGGCATATTTCTCAAGCGACTGATAGTTCTCGTCGCCGCTTTGCGATTTTACCTGTTGCCCTTGGCGCAGTTCGTTAATAGCCGCACGCATCTCTTTTTCCGTGCAACCTGCATCTTTCAGAATACGGCTCGCCGTGGAATTGATTGCCAGCAGAGCCAATAACATCGGTTCGACAGACACGAATTCGTCGCCCAGTTGCTGCGAAATGTCCTGTGCACGAGTCAAAATTGTGTTCGTTTCATTACTGAGGTAAGGTTGACCACCCTCAACACGCGGCAGATGTTGAATCTCCTGCTCGACGAGTGTTTCGATTTGGGCACCGTTGACACCTAATTTCTGAAAGAGATAGGCGGTGATATCCTTAGCCTTGGCAATGATTCCTTGTAGCAGGTGGACGGGTTCGATGGTCTGCTGACCAGCTCTTTGTGCTGTATTTACAGCCTCCTGAACCGCCTCTTGTGCTTTGATTGTAAATTTGTCAAATGTCATATCTTTCTCCTTTCTTCTTATTTTTGTTTTCTGTTAAATAAATTCCAAAAGACGTGCCTATATAAAACAAGGTGACAAATAGGCAGATAAAAGAGACAGAATGACGTAAATAAAGGGCGGCTTTATCTCCGTCCTTTCTCCAAAAGGGGGAGAGAAGAGGTGTCTAAAATGAACTTTTGGATGATGAAAATATTGATTTGCGACGCGAATCCACCGTAAATAGAGTATGAAATCAATATCACTTCCATAAAGTAAAGGGTAATCCGCTATGCGGATAATTGCCTGATGCGTTTTGACGGAGTGGTAACGGTCGTGGATTGGTGTGAAAAGACAATAGGAGTATCGTTGAAATTTTAGCTGATTCATTCTTTGCTGAGTTTTATTTGTACGTTGACCATTGATATTTGGTGTAAAATCGCAATAGAATGATTATTGACTTTTTAAATTATTCATCATTTACGGAATTTTGATTTGTATATTGTTGATTTTCAGGAAAATACGGTCTATGCTCTAATTAACCGTTAATCAGCTTATAATTAACGGTTAAACGTAGTGCGATTAATGGTTAGTTGCACGCCGATTAACGGTTAGTTGCAAGGTGACTGGATGTTTGTCGGATTTCGGACAAATGACATCCTTTATCAGAGCAGATTCCAAGGACCATCTGACCTGCTATAAAACCAACAGGCAGAAAGGTTGATAGAGCACATTTTTATACGCAAAAAAACATTAAATATGGTACTGAATGGTGTCAATGTTACTGATTTTTATTATATTTGTATCGAAAGATGCAAGCTGATAGGGGCCGACTTGTATTCTAACTGATGTCTAACTTAAAACATTCTTATTATGGAAAAGGCAGTAATTGGTTTTAATGCAGGTAGAGTGTGGCGCTACTTGAAAGACAGAGGTGAGGCAGATATCAACAAGATGTGCCTCGACTTAGGGCAGAGTTTTGATAATATCAGCCTCGCAGTGGGATGGCTTGCCCGTGAAAATAAGGTGATAATCCGAAGAAAAGACGGTGCATTGCTGGTATCAATCAATAATGTTGAGTTTGCTTTCGGTTAATATTTGCGCCGCGTTTCTGGTAAGCCAGTCGTGGCGTTCCATTGTGTGTGCGGATGATTCCGCAATAAGTGAAACCGGATTTTTGTAACAGATGTTGCATAATCCGGTTATCTTTATGTGTGTCGATGCGGATATTGGGATAGCGCTCCATACACCATTGCAAGCAGAAATTCATCAGTCCGTGCACGGTTCCATCTGATGCGATGCGATGAATCACGCCGTAAGGCTCGTCGTCGAGCCATTTCCCGTCGTATATTTCGGTATAAGTCGGCTCTTCGCCCACCCACCAGCAAAAGACGCCTGCAATGTGTTCGTCGTCTGCCAAACATACATAGCTGTGCCCTTGAGTAATGTCTTCGTCAATCAACTCATCCGAAGGGTAGCCCGCAATCCATTGATTTGCGTTTCCGTTCATTGCCATCTGCTCCCGTGCATAGGCATAGATGCAGTGCAATGTGTTTCGATCTGCCGTTTCGGCATTTCTGATTTGCATCATCATTTTATGTTGGTTGGATGCAAAATTACAAAATAAATCACATCCGAAAACGTTGTCATATAATAATATGTATAATAAAACGACAATGAAATTCATTCGAAGCGGTGTGCTGATCGCGGTAATTCTGATCGTGATTCTGGCCTGCGGATCCGAGCGGAATGTCCGAAAGGGCGACAGATACCTGGCTTTGGGTGAATATTTCGATGCTGCCGACCAGTTCAAGCGTGCTTATTCAAAAACGCCTGTGAAGCAGCGGGCCGAGCGGGGAATGATTGCCTTGAAACTGGCCGGCTGTTATGTGCGCATCAATATGGCGCCGAAAGCTGTAGCAGCGTATCGCAATGCTGTTCGATTCGGAAATATTTCGGCGGAAGACCGACTGTTGTTTGCTCGCCAACTGCTGAAAAATGGCTTGTATCGAGAGGCTGCCGAGGTGTTCGGGAATGTGCTCGACTCGCTGTCTGATAATGAATTGGCTCGTAACGGACTGCTTTCGGCCGGGCAATCGCCCATCTGGCGCAAGGCAGGTTCACGATATACCGTTCGGCGGATGGATGTGCTTAATTCGCGTCGGGCTGATTATTCACCCGTGTTTGGCGGTGATAGCTATGACCGATTGTATTTCACTTCTACGCGTAGTGAGGCTTCGGGTACGGAGTTCAGCGGAATTACGGGTACTAAGGAGGGCGATATTTTCGTTTCGGAAAAGGATGATCGGGGTGTATGGAGCAAGCCGCGGCCTGTTGACGGGGGAGTGAATACACCGTCGGATGAGGGTGCTTGCACGTTTTCTGTCGATCAACGGACGATGTATCTCACACAATGTACGACGAGCCCTACGGTTCCCCGTTATGCAAAAATCGTGCAGTCGGCCCGTGCTGATGCTGTTTGGGGCAAGGCAACAGAGTTGGTTATCAGTCGGGATACACTTTCGAGCTATGCGCATCCGGCTGTTTCGCCCGACGGCGAGTGGTTGTATTTCACGTCGGATATGCCCGGCGGACTCGGCGGATTGGATCTTTGGCGTGTCCGGTTGACTGCAACGGGGCTCGGTGGAGCGGAAAATCTCGGCGCGCCTATCAATACTTCGGGCAATGAAGAGTTTCCGACGTTTCGGCCGAACGGCGACCTTTATTTCTCGTCCGACGGCCATCCTGGTTTCGGCGGGCTTGATATTTTCATCGCAAAGGTCGACAGTGGCGGGCGATATACGGTAGAACATCCCGGCGTTCCGCTCAATTCGCAGGGCGATGACTTCGGAATGACATTTGAAGGAGTGCACAATCGCGGTTTCTTTTCATCTAATCGGAGCGACGCCCACGGCTGGGATCATCTTTATTCGTTTGAATATCCCGAGGTAATTCAGACGTTGAAAGGCTGGGTTTACGAACGAGACGGCTACGAACTGCCTGCTGCACAGGTTTATATCGTGGGTAACGATGGTACCAATGAGCGGTTGCACGTCAAAGGAGACGGCTCTTTCAGTCGTGTGATCAGTCCCGGGGTAGACTATCTTTTGCTGGCAACCTGCAAAGGATTTTTGAATCATCAGGAAGCGTTTCGAGCCGATTCGGTAAGCGAATCCAAAGAATACGTATTGCAATTTCCGCTTGCTTCGATCACGGCTCCGGTCTTGATCGATAATATTTTCTATGATTTCGACAAGGCAACGCTGCGTCCTGAGTCGGCGCGAGCATTGGATGAGCTGGTCGGTTTGTTGCAAGAGAATCCGCACGTGACCATCGAACTCAGTGCGCATTGCGACTACAAAGGCAGTGCCGAGTATAATAAACAACTCTCGCAACGGCGTGCTGAGACCGTAGTCGACTATTTGGTGGCTCACGGGATTGCGCGTGCTCGCCTCACACCAGTGGGTTATGGCAAGGAGAAACCTAAGCGCGTGCGCTCTAAATTGACTGAAACTTATCCGTGGTTGAGGGTTGATGATGTGTTGACGGAGGCATTTGTCAAGTCGCAAAACGAACAGCAACAGGATATTTGCAACCAACTCAACCGTCGAACAGAATTTATCGTCCTTCGCACAACGTACGGACTATTCGACGAAGAAGGGCACCTGAAACCGCAATCGCAATCTCAACGATCTGTCGAAAAGTCGCATAAAGAGGAAAAAGTCAATGTTATCTTTGATTGACGGAAAGTAGATAACTTGTTGAGATATGTCTTTTTCTATGATAGAAAATGTCGATTTGCGAACTGATAGGTACACAATTTGGGAATATCAGTTCGTAAATCGGCGTTTATTTGTTTCTTATTGAGAAAGAAATCTAAATAATTTTCTTTCACTGTTCGCTTTCAATTGCATTGTAACCGGCTACGGAAAGCAGTGTGAGGAAGAACACAACTGCTATCAACGGCGACACGTTGTGCAGATCGACAGAGGCAAATTGGCCGATGAAATCGCCCAAAATATTGTGTAAGATGGTCTGAATGCAAGCCAATCCACCTGTCAACGCAATGAAAACGACACCTACCGCTACACAGAGCAACGTCCAAATACGATTCAACAGGACTGCTTCCTGTGCCGGCAAACGCTGCATTACGCGTTCGGAAAAGCCGTTATCGACAAACTCCTGCTTGTTTTCAGCAAAGAATTTAGCTATTAATTTCTCATCATTATCCATCATATCCATTCTCCTTTAAATAAGTGGCAAGTCGCTGTTTACCCCGAGAGAGGTGCGACTTTACCGTTCCTTGGGCCATACCCGTTATCTCTGAGATCTTATCTATGGGTTGTCCTTCCATCAATTGTAGGGTGATACAAGTACGTTCGGCGGCAGTCAGTATGGCCATTGCATCGTAAATATCCATTCGCAGATTGCTGTCAGCAGTCTCGGCATTGCGTCGCGACACGGCGGGTGTATCTAAGTCGCCCGTCAGTTTACGGCTGCGCGTATAGTCGTAAAGCACATTATAGGCAATGCGATAGAGCCAAGTGCTGAATCCCGAGAGCCCTTTGAACTGCCCGATATGCGTATATGCCTTGACGAAAGTGTCTTGCGCGAGGTCGTCGCTCAGCTGAACGTCTCCCGAAGTCTGGTTCATAAAGAACCGACGTATAGGCGACTGGTACTTCACAACCAGCTCGTTGAAAGCCTTTTTGTTGTGAAATACCGTCACCTGCGTAACGAAAGAGATGTCATTCAGCTTATCCACGGCCTGCGATTAAAATTCGTCGTGATCACGTTTTCTGCCTGATGTTCGGGCGATAAATATCTGACCGATACCCATACACAGCACAAGCGCCCCAACACCAGCAACCTCTTTGGTGCCCATCCACCAAAACATCAGCATCAATCCCACGCCGATGGCAGCATTGTTTATGCCTTTTCGCCACAGGTCTTCATTCGTTCTCTTAGGCGAGGGAGCAACATCGGCAGGTACGGGCTGCCCTGTTTCCATCGCTTTTTGGGCTAAAATCACTCGGTCGTTGTGGCGTTTGATAAGATACCTGATGATGAATAGGATAATAATGACAGGCGACATCAGGAACAGAAAGATCATAACTACGATAACAATAGCCAATAAGGTGCCGCCGAAATTCCATCCCACGTGGTCGCTCCAATACTCGATCGGGTTGTCGCTGTCGTCAGAATAGTTTGGGTTATAATCCCGTTCGTCTTCTTGTTCAAAGCCGATATCGTGCTCTGTCTCGGCCAGTGCCGTGCTGTCCGAATAGGCTTCGACACCTGTCGAACTTGAATCGGCCATCGTGGTAACGGCTGTTTTCTGTGGATGATGGCGGTGTTTGGGTACCGCATTTATTGCCAATGCACTGAAAGTCAGCATCAGTGCCAATGCTATCAATGACTTTTTCATATTCTATTTTTTTGTTTTAGTAGACCAGTGGACAAGTAAACGAATGAACGAGAACTTTGTTTTAGTTGATGAGTAAACCAGTAAACGAGTGAATGAGAGCTTCGTTTTCTCCTTGTCAACTGATTCCCCGCCTTGTCAACTTGTTAACTTGTCAGCTCGTTAACTTCTGAATTTCTGTTCATTTGACGCAACAAGTACTTCATTAGTTGCAAAGTTACAAGAAAAAATGCGTATTTTTGCACCCATATATATAAAAGGTGATGAATTTTCCTGCGGACTTCGAGCAATATACTCGGCAACTGATGGGGCCCGAACTGTATCAGACGGTGGTCTCGGCACTGGCTGATGAGCCGCCTGTCAGCATTCGGTTGAATCCGTTTAAATGTCGGATGGAAGATGTCCGTATCCCTTTGGCCGACGGACGAGTGCCTTGGTGCAACACGGGAGTTTATCTTCGGCAGCGGCCTAATTTTACGTTCGACCCGTTGATGCACGCCGGTGCCTATTATGTTCAGGATGCTTCGTCGATGTTTCTGCACCGAGTGATTCGCCAATATGTGGTCGATCCCGTGATGATGCTTGACCTTTGCGCTGCGCCTGGTGGTAAATCTACATGTGCTTTGGCTGCATTGCCCGCGGGAAGCGTGCTGTTTTGCAATGAACCTGTGCGCAATCGGGCACAGATTCTGCGTGAGAATATCGTGAAGTTCGGCCATCCTGACGTCGTTGTTACCAATAATTACGCACGCGATTATCAGCGAAGCGGCTTGATGTTCGATGTCGTTCTCGCCGATGTACCGTGCAGCGGAGAGGGTATGTTTCGCAAAGATGCAAGGGCAATAGCCGAATGGAGCCCGGCAAATGTGGCCCATTGCCGACATCTGCAACGGGAAATCGTGAGCGACATTTGGCCTTGTCTCAAACCCGGTGGGTTGCTGATATACTCTACTTGCACGTTCAATGCTTGTGAGAATGAAGAAAATGCCGCGTGGATTGCAGCTGAATTAGGAGCCGAATTCCTATCTGTGGACACTGAGCAGGCGTGGAATATCACTGGTTCTTTGGTAGATGAAAACCCTGCTTATCGCTTCCTTCCTGGACGTTCGCGTGGGGAGGGATTTTGCCTGTTTATTCTTCGCAAAACAACTAACGGCTTTTTGCCTTGCAAAAAGCATCAAATCGCACGACGAAAAGCCGTTAATTGCAGCCTGATTAACGGCTTATTGCAGAGCGATGTGTATGAGGTGACGCAACGTTCTGATAATGAGCTCGTTGCGATTCCGCGCAGATGGGCCGATCTTTACTTTTCGGCGGCGCAGTCGTTGCACGTCATTCACGCGGGAATTACACTCGGGATACAAAAAGGAAAAGACGTAATTCCTCATATTTCATTGGCTTTTTCTACGGCACTGAACGCCGATTTTTTCCCGCAAGTGGCATTAGACGATGCGCAAGCTATCCGCTTTCTGCGCAAAGAAGCTGTCGGTTTGCCTGCCAAAACACCACGAGGGGCCGTGCTGCTCACCTATCGAGGTCGGCCCATTGGCTTCGAGAAGAACGTCGGTCAGCGTGCCAACAATCTCTATCCCAATGAATGGAAGATTAAAAGCAGCCATATTCCACAAGATAATCACAATGTAATTACATAAATGAAACAATATCTCGATCTGCTCGATCGCATTATTCGCGAGGGCGTTAAGAAAGAAGACCGGACGGGAACGGGGACGATCAGCGTCTTTGGAAACCAAATGCGGTTCGATCTCGGACAAGGTTTCCCCTTGCTAACAACCAAAAAACTGCATCTGAAATCCATCATTTACGAACTGCTTTGGTTCTTAAAAGGTGATACGAACGTGCATTATTTGCAAAAGAACGGCGTGCGGATATGGAACGAATGGGCTGATGAACACGGCGATTTGGGGCCTGTTTACGGTCATCAATGGCGCTCGTGGCCCGACTATCAGGGCGGAACTATCGATCAGATTCAGCAAGTGCTCGACCTGATTCGTCATCATCCCGACTCCCGCCGAATGATTGTCACGGCGTGGAATCCGGCTGAAGTCGAGCAGATGGCATTACCCCCGTGCCACTGTTTGTTTCAATTCTATGTGGCAGAAGGGCGTTTGAGTCTTCAACTTTACCAGCGCAGCGCCGACACTTTCTTAGGAGTACCGTTCAATATAGCATCTTATGCGCTGCTGTTACAGATGATGGCGCAAGTCTGCGGACTGCAAGCGGGCGACTTTATTCATACTACCGGCGACACGCATCTTTATCTCAACCATCTTGATCAAGCCCGATTGCAACTCACCCGAACGCCTCGTGTCCTGCCCGTGATGCGTCTGAATCCGGACGTAAAAGATCTTTTCGCGTTCAGATACGAAGATTTCGAACTCGTAAATTATGACCCGTGGCCGCATATTTCGGCGCAGGTCTCTGTCTGATGAACTTTAAAACAGAATGCAAATGACCGTTAATATCATTGCTGCTGTGGCCCGAAATCGTGCCATTGGCTATCAAAACAAACTGATTTATTGGCTTCCAAACGATTTGAAACGCTTCAAACAGCTCACCACGGGGCATACAGTTGTGATGGGTAGACATACTTTCGAGTCGTTGCCTAATGGTGCTTTACCCAATCGTCGCAATGTAGTGCTGAGCCGTACGCAGGTCTATTTCGAGGGGTGCGATGCTTATACGTCTCTCGATGAGGCGTTGGCCTCGTGCCGACCTGATGAAGAGCTATATATAATAGGTGGTGCACGGGTTTACGAACAGGCATTGCCCAAGGCCGACCGACTGTATCTTACTGAGATAAACGACACGCCTGTCGAGGCCGATGCATTCTTTCCGCCCTATGACGAGTGGCAGGAAGTAGCGCGAGAAACGTACGAACGCGATGAGCGGCATCCCTTTTCCTATGCCTTTGTAACGTATGCTCGGCGTTGATTCTGCGGCTTTTCGACAGGATGTTTACAGTATTGTAGCGGCCATTCCGCGTGGAAAGGTGATGAGTTACGGACAGATTGCCGAACTCATCGGTCGTCCGCAAAATGCCCGTTTGGTAGGGAATGTTTTGCGAGGAGCCACAACCGAACTTGCACTTCCGTGTCATCGGGTGGTCAATAGTCAAGGCCGCACAGCCCCGCATTGGTCTGAACAGCAAGAGATTCTTGCTGCTGAAGGTGTTGCTTTCAAGTCTTCCGGACTTGTGGATATGCGTAAGTGTCGGTGGAATTATGAGGAATGGGCCGACGAGTAAAATCAAGTAGACTCGTTGAATATATCGAAATTTCTTTCTATTTTTGCATTATATGAGTAAAGGAAAGTTACAGAAGTTTGCCGAAATGGAGACATTCAGCAACGTTTTTCAATATCCCTTCGCTGCGATGGAGGGTGTTTCGTTTGATATGAAAGGTCTTTGGCGTGAGCGATTTTTCTGCAATAATCATCCCATCGTTCTCGAATTGGGATGCGGTAAGGGCGAATACACGGTTGGATTAGCTAAACTTTATCCGGAGATAAACTTCATCGGAGTAGATATTAAAGGTGCAAGAATGTACACGGGAGCTAAACAAGCGTTGGACGAAAAGCTGTCGAATGTAGCCTTCTTGCGTACCAATATCGAAATCATTGACCGCTTTTTCGGACCCGATGAGGTGCAAGAGATTTGGCTGACATTCAGTGATCCGCAGATGAAAAATGTACACAAGCGACTTACGAGTACGTTTTTTATGGCGCGTTATCGGCATTTTCTGGTGGATCGAGGTATTATTCATCTGAAAACCGACAGTAATTTCCTATTCACTTACACGTCTTTGGTGGTGGAACGCAATGGTTTTCCCCTCTTGTTTAAGACCGAAGACCTCTATCATTCGTCGCTTTCCGAAGAGCATTCGCCGCTTCTCACCATCCGCACTTACTACGAATCAATGTGGATGGAGCGCGGTTTGAATATTCGATACATCCGCTTTGAGCTTCCGCATAACGGCGAATTGGCCGAGCCGGAAGTTGAAATTCCTTTGGATGAGTACCGCAGTTATCATCGCTCTAAACGCAGTAGCCGTTCTGTAAGTAAATAAACGGGTTATTGAGCAGGCTTTACAGGGAAGACATAAAAGTGTCGATCGGGAACGAAATCGAGCATCCATTGGTCGGCAATTACAGCTCCTCCCACTGCTTTCAGCGTTAAAGTGTGGGGCCCTTGGGTTATATTGAGGGGGAGATTGAGGCGCACTTGACCTTGCAAAACATTGTTTTCCCACGCTTCGGAACGGTAATCGGTCTTCACAGGAACTGTCATCGGTGTGGCGCCATCGATGCTGATGGCAAGCAAACGGGTGTGTTTCGTGTCCGTGGGAGTAGGAATCAGTGCGATGCGTAACACGGCATCGCCGCTCCGCTCGGCATAAAATGAATAGGTGAGTGAACCGTTTTGCGGGATGAGTACGGCCTTCATATTGTGTCCCAACATCGAGATCGGGCGTACATCAGTTGTCGATGAAGCATAGTCGTACGCGTTTTTAGCTGTGCATTTATCGAGATTTACACGAGGTTCGGGCGTGTCTGTCGTAGCATATTGCTTGATTTCTTGCTCCGAAAGACGATCGGGTAGATAGGGTTCGGCAAATATCGGCAAGTTGTGTGGCGCCATATTCATCAATCCTTTCCATTTACCCGTAGCCAATTTATTGTTGTAATAGGCCGTGAGTTGTCGGATTTCGCGATATGCCTTGATACTGTTGGCAGCTGAAGTGAGAGCTTCGCTGTCGTGATGAAATGACTGAGGACGGGCCAATTCGCGCGCTTCTTGTGCTTGAAGTTGCTTAGTTGCCATTGCGGCAGCAGCCAAAACGGGATACTTTATTGCTGCAAAGAAAGCATTGCGAAGCGCTGTCGGGATGTCGCGTTCGACATTTTGTACGGCAACTCGCAGTGTATTATAATCGCTCAGATAAGTTTCCAACTCGTTGCCGAAAGCATTTGCATTGAAGTCTGTGTTCTGAACGGATCGTGACTTGCCTGCTGTTCGATTCCATCCCATCCATTCCGGACGACGGATAGCCGTGAGATGATAGAACTGTTGCATAACAGAGCGTAGACGATAAACGGCCTTTTGCCCTGCAATTTGTAGTAGAATATTGTCCAAATACCGGTTGATGGCGTTGCGTTTAACGGCATTCGGATTCCACGCCAAATCCATTGCGAGCGACAACTGAATGATGGCCGACTTGGGATTAGTCACATTAAGCACCCACAACTGTTTGATTCCGTATTCGTAAGCGGTCTTCAATTCGTGACAGACGAGTCCTGGTTGAATAGTGGTGAGCCACAGATCGTCGTGCGGTCTGCCCGCAGCATTCAGATGATAAGCCAATGCACCGTGGTCGTTTTGTTTCTTATGAACGAGCTCAGCATCGCTCGTAAGATAGCCGAAACCGTCGTCTCGCAATGTGAAATGTACCGGAATCGTTTTCTTTTTGCCTTTAACGTGGGTCAGCAGATGTGTTTTTGTCCCGACAAACAGGTCGCAACTGTCGGCCAATTCCATATTGCCTTTGACGGAAGTAAAGGCATTCCATTCGGTATCTCCATTCCAAAGGGTGTTGGCACGCAAGCGAAGCATCAGCTCGAAAAGTTTGCGATAGACGGCTGGACCAAGCTGTTTTCCCGACGTCTGATGCTCGATCGTAGCCCGACTCCACGGTATTAGGTTGACATCTTGTTCGTTGAAAGCAATGGCCCGATATGCAACAACCGGCGACTGAGTGGTACTGAACTGCCCGTTCATCACCAATCGCTGCTTGCGTTCAGGCACGACGTCTCCCCACCACACCCAAGGCGAAACGCCGGCAATGCGCGATAGCTCGAGCACTCCATACGCAGTACCCCGCGCATTGCTGCCCATCACGATGATCTTTCCGTTTTTCACACCGAGATAAAAGGCATCCGATTTGGTGATAATCTTACCGATGGGTAGCCGAAGATTGTCGATTTGTTTGAATTCTTTATTATTCAGCAAGTCGAGTTGGTAGATTTCGATGGGTGCATTGCTACGAGCTGCAGCCGGAAGTCCCGTTACCGCCTGCATATCCGATGTGAACATTCGCAGCGCAATACTTACGACGGGCGAGAGTTTTTCTTGTGTAGCGTAAGTAACTTGGTGCGTTCCGTCGAACCAAACCACGTTGGCGGCCGTCGAAACAGTTGAGAAAAGCAAAAGAAAAGAGGTTATGAGTTGTCTGAAATTCATCATTTTAATTCGTCACTGATTATTGTGCAAAGTTACTGAAAAATCTATCGATAAGTTCGAATAGTTCTTGTTTTATTCGCGTTTTTATAAATTAATGGGTAATTTTGCAGCAAACGAACAGGCAAAATGCCCTGTTTCAATGCGATAACATTATGACATTATATCCTAAGTTGATTATGGATGCACTGCAAACGGTAGTGTATCCCGGAACGAAAAAGAATCTCGTGGAGGGCGAAATGGTGGCCGATGACATACGTATAGACGGTATGTCGGTGTCGTTCACCTTGATTTTTCCGCGTGATACCGATCCTTTTATGAAGTCGACTATCAAGGCTGCCGAGTCGGCTATTCATTATCACATCAGCGCCGATGTGCAAGTGACGATTTCAACGGAATTTAAATCCAAACCCAGACCGGCCGTAGAGAAACTCCTTCCACACGTGAAGAACGTCATTGCAGTAAGTTCCGGCAAGGGCGGTGTGGGCAAAAGCACTGTCGCTGCCAATCTATCCATTGCGCTGGCGAGGCTCGGTTACAAGGTAGGACTGCTCGATGCAGACATCTTCGGACCGTCGGTTCCCAAGATGTTTGATGTAGAAGACGCTCGTCCTTACGCTGTGAAGCAAGATGGGCGCGACCTGATCGGCCCCGTCGAGAAGTATGGTGTAAAGCTATTGAGCATTGGTTTCTTTGTTAATTCAGATACAGCGACACTCTGGCGAGGTGGAATGGCGTCGAATGCATTGAAACAACTCATTGCAGATGCAGATTGGGGCGACCTCGATTACTTTATTCTTGATACGCCTCCGGGTACAAGCGACATTCATCTCACGCTTTTGCAAACGCTCGCCATTACCGGAACAGTCATTGTCAGCACGCCGCAGAGTGTGGCATTGGCCGATGCGCGCAAAGGCATCGATATGTATCGTAATGATAAGGTGAATGTTCCTATCTTGGGATTGGTAGAGAATATGGCGTGGTTTACACCTGCCGAACTTCCTGAAAATAAGTATTACATCTTCGGAAAAGATGGGGGTAAGAACCTCGCTAAGGAAATGAACTGTCCGCTTTTGGCACAAATTCCCCTTGTTCAGAGCATCTGTGAGAGCGGCGATGCGGGCAAACCGGCTGCGCTGAATGCCGATTCCATCACGGGACAAGCTTTCATCAATCTGGCACAAGCCGTAATAACGGTAACCAATCGGCGCAATCGAGAACAGCGTCCTACGAAGATTGTGCAAGTGAAAGAGTGAGTTTAGGGATGGTCTCACTCCCGGCTCCTCTCCCTTGGGAGAGGGGAGAGCAAGACATTGAGGTCTTTTGGCAAATGGTAATCGGTGTATTGGATGGCTATTGAGTCATAAGGTGCCCGGACAAGAGAAAATGAATAAAAAGGGATTTGTATATGATTGATTTCCAATTACATACAAATCCCTTCTCAATTAATGGTTACTTGCATTGTGATTAACGGTTAAATGCAGTGCAAGTAACCGTTAAACGGCGTGCGATTAACTGTTAGTTGCACGCCGTTTAACGGCTTTTCGTCTATCATTCAACTACTCTTCGCAAGGTGCTTAATGAGTATCCGTAAACGAATGAGAATTTTATCTACATTCGTTTGCCTCGTTCATAACTACGACTTAATGAAAGTCACGTTTTGGATAGAGGTCTTCGGACATAAGATGATAGCCCTTTTCTCCTTTCTGAGAGGGAGAGAGAGGTGCCATTTCCTACTTTTTCTTACAGCGAAATCTTAGCACCGATGAACCAACTGCGGGGCATCGACGGACCGTAAATATAGTTGGCGTCACGGTTCCAACCTTTGTCTAAATCGCGTTGGAATGCATCGGTAAGATTCTGAATACCGCAATTGACTTGCAATTTGATTTGATTGTAGAGTTTGAAATCATAAGCCAGTTTGGCATTCAACGTGAAAAAGGCGGGTGTATTGACGGCAACGGGAGCTGAAACACCTGATCCCTTGGCGTGACCGACCAGCATCGAGCCGGTATAATTGCCCGAAAGAGAGGCTGAGAAACCGCGAACGGGAGTGAAATGGGCCGTGAAATATCCGTAGGTATTCGGCGTTCGCATCATCCGTTGTTCCTTGGGTGCCTCTTCATCCCATTCTATCGCGTTGCGATAACGGCTCTTTTGTAGCGTGACACCGGCCTGCAACTGAAACCAAGAGGTGAAAGCGGCCTTGCCCTCGATATTGAATCCGAAGACGTTGGCGGCGTTGGCATTGTATCGTTCGAGGATTCCGTTACCGTGTTCGTCCTTATCCGACAGTTTACGCAGCGCAAAAACATCAGACAAATGGGTATAAAACGCTTCTACCAAAAGATTAGTTTGTACGCTGCCGAACGTGTGATACAGATCGGCTGAGAGGCTGATGCTGTTCGATTTCTCTTCTTTCAGTCCTTTTGCCAACCGTGTTTTGATGCGCTCTCCGCCTGCCAATGTAGTGTGAAGATCTTCATCGAAGGCCTGCGGAGCACGAAAACCGCCGGCATAAGTGAGGCGGATGTTGACGTCTTTTGCGGGATTATATCGGAAATTTATACGCGGACTGAATATTAAATGATGGATAAGATTGTGCTTATCGAGCCTTCCGCCGAGGAGGATTCCCCACTGATCGTTCTTCCATTCGTTTTGAAAGAAGAAGCTGCCGATGCGTACACGCTGGTCGAGCAGTGTGTGATAACCCAGCGACTTATCTTTCAGTCCATCGTAATTGAACTCTGCTCCGGCGGTGAAATCAGCCGGAAGAAAGAGCAGTCGGTCGAAAGTATGAACGTATTGTGCGCCTCCTACTAAGTTCAGATCGCGTGTAATACTGTACGCTTTGAGTGCATCAGCCACAGATTCTGCCGATCCGTCGCCCGTACCTCCGTAATAACTCTTGCGTGAGACAGTCTGGAACGAAACATAAGACGTGAAATGATTGTGTTCATCGGGCGTGAAGGCATCGTACGTCAGGCCGCCTCCGTTAATGTGATGATCAAGTTGTTCGGCGATGTTTGCTTCGTGTGCAGGAATGTCTAAATGGTTTCCGCCGCGGCGAAATTCATTCAATCCGTGATATTGCAGCGTGAATTTGGAGTAGTCGGTGAGGCGAATGAACGAGCTGAAACCGACTGTCCGATTGATGAGTTTAGGCAATTCTGTGTATCCGTCGCCGTCGCGGTCGTAACCGTTTCGTTGTCTGCTTTGTCCGTAAACATAGAATCCGGCTTTATTGTTATCGGTAATGACAGAGCCGTTCATCGTCGTATTGTTTTCAAATGCTCCTTTCCCGCCGATCGACATCAGTGTATGTGCAAGCTCGGCAAAGTTTACTGTGGGTTCCTTTGTAATGATATTGATGGTTCCGCCAATAGCCGATGAGCCGAAAAGAGCCGATCCTCCGCCCCTGACTATCTCCACTCGGTCGATCATATTAGCCGGAATCTGTTCGAGACCGTACACACCTTGCAGAGCCGAGAATACCGGTCGAGAATCTATTAAGATTTGAGAGTAATGCCCGTCGAGGCCATTTATGCGCACCTGAGAGAATCCGCAGTTCTGGCAATTGTCCTCAGTTCGTACGCCGGGTTGAAAGTTCAGTCCTTGCGCTAAGCACATCGAATGTGTTCGGTCGAATGTTTTCGTGTCGAGTACGTTGACTAATGTCGGGGCATTTCGACGTAAAGCGAGATTTCTGTTGGCCGAAACTACCACTTCGTCGAGTGCAATTTCGTCTTGGGTTATCTCGAAGTTGAGTTCTTCCGTCTTGTTTTCCACGGCCGTTATCGTCTTTCTCACTGTGCGATAACCCGTAATGCGTACTTCAACCGTATGTTTTCCAGACGGTAAGTCTTTAATCATATAATGTCCGGTAGCATCGGTCGAGGTTCGGATCATTGTGCCGAGGATGCTCACCGAGACGTGAGACAGATGTTCGCCCGTACGCTTATTGAGCACGTGTCCGAACAGATTGGCATCCGTGCCGTGCCGATCGGTCTCTTCTCTTGCATTGTCGGATGGCGAATGAACGATGCAAGTGGCAGCGTCTTTGTGCAGATCTGTTTTCCCGACTGCGGCTGACAATGGGAGAAAAGCGATGCAAGCGAGTGCCAAGAGTCGGCCCGGTATATCGCAGATACGTGTAGATGGTTGTTTCATACTTGTTTTACCTTTCTTTTATTAATTATTATTGACTAATTATTTATCGGTATTTCGCGATGCTAATGTAATTTTACGGTGGCAGTTTTTACCTGTAATGGCCTGGTGATTCCATTCCGATTTCTGTCTAATACTCATTTTTCTAATCTGACTATCAGTGCGTTATACTGAATAAATCGATAGGGATTACAACTGTAATTGCTCCGTTTTTGATAATTCAAAGGTACTGAAAGTTTTCTAAACAGACAATACTCATAAGGTATGATTTTGCCGTTTACGACACATTCAGCATACGGATTCTGTACAATCGCATATAAATTATGGAAAGAATTCACTCGAAAAACCAAAAGATTATGCTATCTTTGCAAAGATAAAGCATATAGATGAGAAAGAGATTGGATGAAAGAATTTGTCATATCTGAGGTAAAGGCCGAGACGGCTGTGCTCGTTGGACTGATCACACAGACGCAAGATGAGGCTAAAACCAAGGAATATCTCGACGAGTTAGAGTTCTTGGCTGACACCGCCGGAGCTGTTACCGTGAAGCGATTCACCCAGAAAGTGGGTGGTCCCAACAGCGTGACGTATGTCGGAACGGGCAAACTCGAAGAGATTAAGCAATATATTCGTGATGAAGAAGATGCCGAACGTCCCGTGGGAATGGTGATTTTCGATGATGAATTGTCGGCTAAACAGATTCGCAATATTGAGGCATCGTTGGGTGTAAAGATTCTTGATCGCACATCGCTGATATTAGATATCTTCGCGATGCGTGCTCAAACGGCCAATGCCAAGACGCAAGTCGAACTAGCACAATACCGTTATATGCTGCCCCGTTTGCAACGACTTTGGACGCATTTAGAGCGTCAAGGCGGTGGATCCGGCTCCGGAGGAGGAAAAGGTTCGGTAGGTTTGCGAGGTCCGGGAGAGACTCAATTAGAGATGGATCGCCGTATTATCCTTAACCGAATGTCGTTGTTGAAGCAGCGATTGACCGAAATCGACAAGCAGAAAGCTACCCAACGCAAAAATCGTGGGCGAATGATCAGGGTGGCACTCGTGGGTTATACCAATGTGGGTAAGTCTACAATAATGAACCTGATGGCTAAAAGCGAGGTATTTGCAGAGAACAAACTCTTTGCCACTCTTGACACAACGGTGCGTAAAGTGGTGATAGAGAATCTGCCTTTCTTATTGGCTGACACCGTGGGTTTTATCCGAAAGTTGCCCACTGACCTTGTAGACTCATTTAAATCAACGCTCGATGAGGTGCGAGAAGCTGATCTTTTGTTGCACGTTGTGGATATTTCACACCCTGATTTCGAAGAACAAATCAACGTGGTTGAGAACACTCTGAAAGACCTCGGATGTGCAGACAAACCTTCGATGATCATTTTTAACAAGATCGATCAGTATCATTGGGTGGATAAAGAGGCCGATGACTTAACGCCGATAAGCCGAGAAAACATTCCGCTCGACGAACTTCGGCGTACGTGGATGGCTCGGTTAAACGAGAATTGCTTGTTTATTTCAGCGCGCGAGCGGGTTAATCTCATCGAGTTTCGCGATACCTTATATAATAAGGTGCGTGAGTTGCACGTGCAGAAATATCCTTATAACGACTTCTTATACAATATAGAATAACGCAGAAAAGCCTTCCCCCGCTCCTCTCAAAGGGGAAAAGACACGCTGTTTATCATAAATATATGGTGTGAATATGGATGAATACAGACTTCTTACATATGAAGAGATCGGCATTTTAGAAGACAATGGCTGTACCGCCGAGGATTGGACAGCCATCCAAGTGGCCGATGACTTTGCTCCGACACACATCCGTCACGTGGCGTTTTACGGTGAAGTAACGCTCGGTGTGTTTGAAAAGAACGTCGAGGTGAGTCCTGATTTCCGCAAGCATTCAGGCATTCGGAATGCCACTTTGCGTAATGTCACGGTGGGAGACAATTGCTTAATCGAGAACATCGGCAATTATATCAATAACTATCACATAGGAGAAGAGTGTTATTTATCGAATGTTAACACCATCGAAACAACTGACGGAGCCACTTTCGGACAAGGAAATATGATCTCGGTGCTCAATGAAGTGGGCGAGGGTAACATCATTTTGTTCGACGGATTGACCAGTCAGATTGCTGCACTGATGGTGAAACATATCGGTGATAAAGACTTAATCAATGCCATCAGAGTATTGGTGAAGGCTGAAATCAGTGCTAAAGTACCCGAGCAAGGCACCATCGGTGACAATGTTAAAATTATCAATACAGGCGAAATAACCAATACACACATCAGCAACGACTGCGAGATAAACGGTGCTTGCAGGCTCAGCGACTGCTCTATCAAAAGTATTCCGCAGGCCAATGTGTATATCGGGAGCGGCGTCATCTGCGAAAATTCTATCATCTTCGATGGTTCTTCTATCCTGAACAGTGCGAAAATAGAAAACTGTTTTGTGGGAGAAGCTTGTCAAATTACCAACGGATTCACAGCCGAAAGCAGTGTTTTCTTTGCCAATAGCTATATGGCTAACGGTGAAGCGTGTGCTGCTTTCTGCGGTCCTTTTACTTCGAGCCACCATAAAAGTTCGTTGCTCATCGGCGGAATGTTTTCTTTTTACAACGCCGGATCAGCTACAAACTTCAGCAATCACGCGTATAAGATGGGTCCGATGCATTACGGAATTATGGAAAGAGGCTCTAAAACAGCCAGCGGAGCCTATCTGTTGATGCCGGCACACATCGGTACTTTCTCCGTATGTTTCGGTAAATTGATGTACCATCCGGACACTCGGGCGCTTCCTTTTTCGTATCTTATCGCTTATAGTGATACGATGTATCTTGTGCCCGGCCGCAATTTGACTACCGTCGGACTGTATCGCGACATCCGAAAATGGCCCAAACGCGATGTCAGACCACGTTGCGGACAGAAGAGTATAGTGAATTTTGATTGGTTAAGTCCATTCTCTGTGGGTGAGATTCTGCGTGGAAAGGAAATCTTGGAGAATCTGCGCGCGGCCTCGGGCGATAATGTTTCTGCCTATAACTATCACGAGTATGTCATTAAGACCAGCTCGTTGCGTAAGGGAATCAAATACTATGACATCGCGCTTCGCATCTTTATGGGTGCCGTTTTGAAGCGACACCGCCTCGAACAGCCGCAAACCGACTGCGGAACAGGTCCTTGGACCGACCTTTCAGGTCTTTTGTTGCCCTTGTCTGAGGAGTATCGGCTGATTGAAGATATCAAGAACGGAACCTTAGCAACGATCGATGCCGTTACTGATCGGTTCAACCGCATTCACGAAAACTATTCCGAATACCGGTGGGCATGGGCTTATCGGATGATTCTTGATTATTACCGTCTGAATGAATTGACCCCGGCCGACGTCGAACGGATACGCACCGACTATGTAACTGCACGCCGCGTGTGGATAGCTGAGATTCGGAAAGACGCCGAAAAGGAGTTCTCTTTGGGCGATGTAGACGAAAAAGTCTTGAATAGTTTTATTAAGCAGTTAGACAAAGAAGTAGATTTTGAAAACCAAAAATTGGATATTTAAACTTTAAACAAATATGATATGAGACTACGATCACTGACAATGGGTATCCTTTTGACGCTCACTTTGGGCGCACAAGCAAAGGATTACAAGTACGTTTCGGTCAAAGGCGACCCGATGCAGACTCGCATCTACACCCTTGACAACGGTCTGAAAGTTTATCTTTCGGTCAATAACGAGAAGCCGCGCATACAAACTTACATCGCGGTTCGTACCGGTTCGCGCAATGATCCGGCTGAAACCACCGGCTTGGCACACTATCTTGAACACCTGATGTTTAAAGGAACGAAACTGTTCGGTACCAATGACGCAGCTAAAGAGGCACCGCTGTTAGATGATATTCAGGCTCGATACGAGACTTATCGCCGTCTTACCGATCCGCAACAGCGTAAAACAGCCTATCACCAGATAGACAGTGTGTCGCAGATTGCAGCTCAATACTTCATTCCGAACGAGTATGACAAGCTGATGTCGGCTATCGGAGCCAAGGGAACCAACGCCTATACGAGCAATGATGTGACGTGTTATGTGGAGGATATTCCCTCGAACGAGGTGGATAACTGGGCCAAGATTCAGGCCGATAGATTCCAGAATATGGTTATCAGAGGCTTCCATACCGAGTTAGAAGCTGTCTATGAAGAATATAATATAGGCTTAGCCAATGACGGTCGAAAGGTTTGGGCGGCGTTCTCGAAACTGTTGACACCTACCCATCCGTATGGAACGCAGACTACGATCGGTACACAAGAGCATCTCAAAAATCCCTCGATCGTCAATATCAAGAACTATTTCAACCGCTACTATGTGCCTAACAACATAGCCATTTGTATGGCCGGCGACTTCAATCCGGATGAAGTCATCGCCACGATCGATAAATATTTCGGTATGTGGAAGTCCAACCCGAATCTCACTTTCCCGCAATTCCCGGCCCAAGCAGCCATTACTGCGCCGCGAGACACTACGGTTGTGGGCCAAGAAGCCGAAAACCTGATGCTCGGATGGCGCTTTGATGGGGCTTCCTCACTGCAATCCGACACCTTAGACGTTATCGCTGAGATTCTGTCTAACGGCAAAGCCGGCTTGATGGACCTTGATTTGGATCAGAAAATGAAGTATCTCGGCGGTGGTGCTTTCAGCGAACAATTGGCCGATTACGGTGCGCTCATCTTGCAGGGTATGCCCAAAGAAGGACAGACTCTCCCCGAAGTACAACGCCTTTTGTTAGGAGAAGTGAACAAACTCAAGCACGGAGACTTCTCAGATGACCTCATCCCGTCGGTCATCAACAATATGAAACTTTTTTATTTCAAGTCTTTGGAGAGTAACAAAAGCCGTGCAAGCCAGTTTGTCGATGCGTTTGTCAACGGCAAGAAGTGGGCAGATGTGGTAGACAGAATGAATCGGATCGCCCGTATTTCCAAGTCACAGATCGTGACTTTTGCCAACAAATATCTCAATGATAACTATGTCTGTGTTTATAAAAAACAAGGTGTCGACAGCACACAGAAGAAGATCGACAAGCCCGCCATTACGCCGATACCGGCCAACCGCGATATGCAGAGTGCTTTTGTCAAGACCGTTCTCGACTCGAAAGCAAAGCCGATAGAGCCCCGTTTTGTTGATTTCAATAAAGATCTCACCCGCACTCGCACCTCGAAAGGTCTGCCCGTGCTTTATGTTCAGAACAAAGATAACGGTCTGTTCGCACTCTCTTTCTATTTCAAATTCGGTCAGAAAGTTGACAGACGACTCCCCATTGCAGCCGATTATTTCGACTTTCTTGGCACTGATAAGCTCTCGGCAGAACAGGTCAAGCAGCAGTTCTACAAGCTGGCGTGCTCTTATTATATTCAGGTAGGCAATCAAACAACATCTATTGTTATCAGCGGACTCAACGAGAACTTGCCGCAAGCATTGCGTCTCGTAGAAAATCTGATTGCGAATGCTAAGGTTGATCGAGACGCTTATCAGCGCTATGTGAGCAATATGGAGAAATCCCGTAAGGACAATAAGGCCAATCAGAATGCTAACTTCACAGCTTTGTCCAACTATGGAATATATGGTTCATATAATCCTATACGCAATGTGCTGAGCAATCAAGAGCTCAAAGCAACCGATCCGCAGACTTTGCTCGACTTGATAAAGGGTCTTCGCAACTATCAACACACTGTTCTCTATTACGGTCCGTATTCGACGAAAGAGCTGACGGCCGTCATAGACAAGCAGCATCAGACGGGAAAGAATCTCAAACCAGTTCCTACGGGTAAGGATTTTATCAATCAAGTTACATCGCAAGATGAGATTTTGCTGGCTCCTTATGCTGCAAAGAACATCTATATGGTGCAATATAACAACGGGAATCGCGCGTGGAAACCCGAACAGCAGCCGCTGATCGACCTCTTCAATGAGTATTTCGGCAAGGGGATGAACGCTATTGTGTTCCAGGAATTGCGTGAAACCCGCGGTCTGGCATATAGTGCCGGTGCTTCTTACATCACTCCGTGGCGTAAGGATCTGCCCGAATACGCGAATACGTTCATCATCACACAGAACGATAAAATGATGGACTGTACCAAGGCTTTCAAGCAAATCATCGACACGATGCCGCAGTCTCAAAAGGCGTTCGACCTGGCCAAACAGGCTCTCTTGAAGCGGATTGCTACGGAACGAACGACTAAATTCGGTATCATCAATAAATATCTGAGTGCCCAGAATTTAGGAATCGATTATGATCTGAATGAAAAAGTCTATAAGGTTGTACCTTCGTTGATGCTTAAAGATATTGTGACTTTCGAGAAAGAGACGATGGCTCGTAAGCCTTATAAATACATTATTTTGGGCGATGAGAAGAATCTCGATATCAAAGCACTCGAAAAGATCGGACCGATTCATCGCCTTTCGACAGACGAAATATTCGGATATTGAGTGAGCTATTTAAGTCATTGATTTTCAAATAAATAAGAATGGGGTCTTAATTAACCGTTAATCGCACACTATTTAACCGTTAATCGCAACGCATTTAACAGTTAAATGCAGTGTGATTAACGGTTAATTGCAAGGCATAAAACGAAGAGTTGTAATGCATTGATTATCAGTGAGAATCTTTTTTGTCTCTTCGAAGGGACAGAGAGTAGCCCAGATGCTCACGAACTCATAAACTTATAAACTAACATAACTTACAAAACATTATGGCACAAACACCAGAATTCAAGTACGCACCGATGTTCCAGCTGGGCAAAGATGATACGGAGTATTATCTGTTAACCCGAGATGGCGTTTCGATTGGTGATTTTGAAGGCAAACAAATTCTGAAAGTTACACCCGAAGCATTGACTAAACTGGCCAACACTGCATTCCGCGACGTCAACTTCTTGCTGCGTCGCGCGCACAATGAGCAGGTTGCCAAGATTCTCACTGACCCCGAAGCGAGCGACAACGACAAGTATGTGGCCCTGACTTTTCTACGTAATGCCGAGGTGGCTGCTAAGGGAAAGCTCCCTTTCTGTCAAGATACGGGCACGGCAATCATACACGGTGAGAAGGGGCAACACGTCTGGACAGACTTCAGCGACGAAGAAGCGCTCTCGCGAGGAGTGTACAAAACCTACACGGAAGAGAATCTGCGATACTCTCAAAACGCACCGCTCAATATGTATGACGAGGTGAATACGCGTTGCAACTTGCCTGCACAGATCGACATCGAGGCAACAGAGGGCGACGAATATAGATTCCTTTGCGTGGTGAAAGGTGGCGGATCGGCCAACAAAACCTATTTTTATCAACAGACGAAAGCACTGATCCAGAATCCGGGAACGCTTATTCCGTTCCTTATCGACAAGATGAAGAGTCTTGGAACGGCTGCTTGTCCGCCCTATCATATCGCTTTTGTCATCGGCGGAACCAGTGCAGAAAAGAATCTTCTCACGGTAAAGCTGGCCTCAACACATTACTATGACAATCTGCCTACGACCGGAGACGAAACCGGAAGGGCGTTCCGTGATGTCGAATTAGAGCAACAACTGCTTGAAGAAGCGTACAAAATAGGACTTGGTGCACAGTTCGGCGGTAAGTATTTTGCTCACGACGTGCGTGTAATTCGTCTTCCGCGTCACGGTGCTTCGTGTCCTGTGGGCTTGGGTGTGAGCTGTTCGGCCGACCGAAACATCAAAGCCAAGATCAACAAAGACGGTATTTGGATTGAGAAATTAGATGATAATCCCGGCCAATTGATTCCCGAAGAGCTGCGACAAGCAGGTGAAGGCGATGCCGTAAAGATTGACTTGAATCTCCCGATGCGTGAGATCTTGAATGAGTTGACCAAATACCCTGTTGCTACACGCGTGAGTCTGAACGGTACTATCATTGTTGCGCGCGACATTGCACACGCTAAACTCAAGGCGCGTCTTGATGCAGGAGAAGACCTTCCGCAGTATTTCAAGGATCATCCCGTACTTTATGCTGGTCCTGCTAAGACTCCGGAGGGTATGCCTTGCGGCTCAATGGGCCCGACGACAGCTAACCGTATGGATCCATATGTTGATGAATTCCAAGACCACGGAGGCTCGATGGTGATGATTGCAAAAGGTAATCGCACGCAGGTTGTAACCGACTCGTGCAAGAAACACGGCGGTTTCTACCTCGGAAGTATCGGTGGTCCCGCCGCGGTTTTATCTATGAACTCTATCAAGAGCATTGAATGTGTAGAGTATCCGGAGCTTGGAATGGAGGCCGTTTGGAAGATTCGAGTGGAAGATTTCCCTGCTTTCATCCTCGTAGATGATAAAGGTAACGACTTCTTTCAGCAATTGAAGCCGTGGAATCCGAACTGTTCGAAATAACAATTTACTAAAAACAGAAGAGGGAATGAATTCAAATGATTCATTCCCTCATTCTTTTTCACCTCTCAAACTTATTTATCTGGAGTTATGAACAATGATTATTTATGGCTCGAATACAATCTCGCCGAAGAAGTCGGGACGATGAAAGTCGGGACAGGGAACTGCTATCGGAGCCCACGAAAGGAAGTGTGGGGTAGACGTTTTGTCGCCACATTTGTAGAAATTGGCTTTTACCTGTAAACTATCTAATTGTTGAATGCGATGCTGGAAGAAGGTAGTGACGGGAATAATTAATGCCATTTGCCATTTGAAATCGCCGTCCTTGGTCTCGAAAGGAACCCGACCGAGAGAAGACCAACGCTTTACTTGATCGAGAATCGACTGCGGAGCCAATTGCCGTTCTTCACGTCCCGAACCGGATCCGACCAACAATGTGCCTGCACAATTGCACTCAATATTGTAGTAAATACCATCGGTTGCGGGTTGAATAAAGAACTCACAGCACGAGTCTTCCCACACTTTGCCATTGTCCTGAGGTGCAACTGCTCGGATACAATGTTCTTCCACGCAGTAATGAAGCCATATCTCGCTGCCTGTATGAGCGATACCGAAGTTTATCTTGGGGGCGTAAGGGAACTCATCAGACCAGTTCACACAATTCACTTGATGGTATTCCACCCCTGCATCAGCCAATAATGTCGGTATGTTTTCTGCCGAAATTTCTTGTGCAGAGAGCCTTTTAACGGTCAGTTTTTTCATTGGTTTTCAAGCATTCGTTGATAAAATCGGTCATCATTTGCTTATGAGCACACACGCTTCTATAAAGCATCAGTTGGTTTTTAGTACGTACCAAGTTGTGCTCTGGGTATTTAATGTGATAATAAGTGTCACCATTGATGTAGTCGGTAAGGAATCTTACGCACTGCATATACGGAAAGAGAGCCACTGCATAAGGCAGATTCTCGATCTCGATAGGTGTGAGGAACGAACCGGCCGACTCTAAATAGCCTTTCGTAAATGAGCGGAAGACATCTTCATTGAAGCCCACTCGGTCGAAATTCGAGTCATCTTCGGCCACGAAGTTGGCACCGGTGCGTAGGAAATCACCATAATCCGAGAAGATGAAACTCGGCATAACCGTATCTAAATCGATAACACAAAGCACGTGTCCGGCCTCATCGAACATCATATTATTCACCTTTGTATCGCAGTGACAGATACGTTTGGGCAATTGACCTGCACGAAACAGTCGCTCAGCTTTGCACATTTCGTCAGCGTCTTGCTCCAACTCGTTGATGATGGAGCGTACTTCGTCCACTCGTCCCTTTGCATCCGTTTCTACGGCAGCACGCAATTGCTGCATACGTAATTCCATATTGTGGAAGTCGGGGATAGTTTCGCCTAACTCTTCGTTCATATCCACGAGCATATTTTCAAACTCTCCGAAAGTTAATCCGCAGTAATATGCATACTCGGGAGTCACTGCTTCGTAAGTCTTTGCATTGGGAATGAATACTGATACACGCCAAAACCGGTCGGAATCGTCTTTAAAATAAGTCTTTCCGGCAGCTGTTGGGATAAAGGTCAATACCTTTCGGTCAATGTTCGATTCGTTTCTTGCCATCAGTTTTTTACGGATATGCGCCGTTACTGCTTCGATATTGTGTTGCAAAAGTTCAACATCCGTAAAGACAGCATTATTGATTCGTTGCAACACATAGTCCGATTGGTCCTGCTCTAGGGTGTTTACCTTGTACGTGTCATTAATTAATCCGTTTCCCAAAGGCTTGATGGTATCGACCGTTCCGCTGATACCGAAATGGGAGATAATTGCTTTCAGTTCGTTTTCTTGCATTGTTTTCCAAGATTTTTGTGAGTTACAAATATAACCATAAAATCTGAAATGCAATGCATTTTCCAGCAAAAAAGATAAAGGGATACATCTTTTTGCATCCCTTTGAACTATCTTTCTATTTCTTTAACTTAAATGAATTCTCGATACTTACTATCTCATCTGAGAACAATCGATCGGTTTTCAAACGGTTTTCTACCTGTGTACAACTATGAATAACCGTAGAATGATCACGCCCTCCTACCAATTTACCGATCCGACTGGCCGGCATCTTGGTATATTTCTGGGCCAAATACATAGACACTTGACGTGCCGTGACCAGCTCGCGACGGCGACTTTTGCTGTTGACAGCGGTCGCAGAAACATTAAAATGATGACAAACGGTGTCGAGAATATCGTCAACGGTGAGCGGTTTATCATCTACTTTCACGGCGCGTTTGATAACACGTTCGGCCAAACGCATATCAATATGACTGTTATAAACCACGGAATAGGCCAGCAGACTGTTGATAACACCCTCTAAATCACGTACACTTCCGTTGGCAGTCGACGCAATATACTGCACTACTTCATCAGGAATACGAAGTCCGTCACGCCTTATTTTGCTGTTGAGAATGTCTACACAGAGTTGCACATTGGGTTTCTCCAATTCGGCAATCAGGCCGCAAGAGAAGCGGGTTAGTAAACGGTCGTTCATTCCTTTAAGGTCAACGGGTGGGCGATCGCTGGCTAAAATGATTCGTTTTCCATTGCGGAAGAGATGGTTGAAGATGTGGAAGAACGTGTCTTGGGTCTTCGTTGCCGTGATCCATTCTTGTATATCATCAACGATCAGAATATCAATGGTTTGATAAAAATTGATGAAGTCGTTGGTCTTATTCTGTAAAACGGCGTTGGTAAATTGCACTTGGAAGAGGCGGGCACTGATATACAGCACACGTTTTTGCGGATAGAGCTGCTTTGCTTGCACGCCGATCGCATTGATCAGATGCGTCTTTCCGCAACCCGAAGGCCCGTAAATGAACATCGGATTGAACTGAGTGGTGTTAGGATGTTCTGCAATGGAGAGACCGACAGAGCGTGGCAGCTTGTTGCTATCGCCCTCGATGAAGTTTGAAAAGGTTTGATGCGGGTTGAGTTGTGGGTCTAATTGTTGCGGAACGGCTGCGTCGAGAACAGTGGGTGACTGATTGGCGCGGGTCTTTTGTTGCGGAGCGAGCGAGGCATCTGTGGGATCTGCCTCGATATCTTGTGTCAACTTGTGTTCCTGATCGGTCACAACACGATACGTCAGACGAATACCCTCACCGAAAACACGGCTTAGTACTGTTTTAAGCAGGTCTACATAATTCTCTTCCAAATACTCATATACGAAAAGACTCGGCACCTGTACTAAAATCGTGCGGGTCTTCTCGTTGAATGATTCAAACACAATCGGTTTGAACCACGTAGCATATTGCTGTGCGGACACGTTCTTACTGATGAGCGCAAGCACCTCGTTCCAATGTTGATCAGAACTCACTTTCATTTTCACAACTCCTATATTATTAATAAGTTTGCAACTGCAAATTTCGCAAAAAAAAACAAGAAATGCAAACTCTAACATTTAATTGGATTTTGCCCGGATTGCATAAAACGCTATAAATGGGCACTTTACGTAAAAGATTCACATCAACTCGTTTTCCTACCTCTTGCGCAATTCAAACAAACTGAATATTAGGCACTTATAGAGTCTTATCGAGCGGCGGTTCCAAATGGTGAAACACTGATGTAAAACGGCTGAAATGCTTGTGGGAAAAGCCATTTTCGAGCGTTTGAAATGTTGTGAAACAAATGATAGCTTATTTAGAGTAAATTTATATTTGATGCGAAATTAGCTCTTGTTTGAAATCGACTAATTTGGCTGTTTGCTTTTAGATAGGAGGTCATAAGAAATCAAAAGGAATGAGATCTGTATATTGTTGAGAATCAATATTATACGGAAATCATTGCGATTAACGGTTAATCACCTTGCAAGAAGCCGTTAAATGGAATACGATTAACTGTTAGTTGCGATGCGAAAAGCCGTTAATCTGCGTGCGATTGATGGCTTTTCGCACAGAGATTAACGGCATCTTTATAAACTATTGATTAACAATTATTTATGAGAGAATGGTCTTTTTATTTATCTTTACGTCCGAACAGCGAGAAATGTATATAACGTTTGGGGTGTTGCCGCAGGTTGACCACGAGCGAGTCGGCATTGCGCATCACTGAATTGAGATTGTTGTAGAGGCTCGGATCATTCATCAGCAGCCCCAAAGAACCGTCATTGCTGTTGAGTCTGTCGGTCAATGCCTGTATGCCGGCAAGTGTTTGGTTGACTTGATTCATCGTTTCATTGATGTCGACAGCTGCTAAATTTGCTGTCAATGTGTTAGTATTGTTGAGCACTCCGTTGGCTTTGCGGATCAGTCCGGGTACTTGACTGTTGAGGCTCGACATCAAGACGTTGAGCTGTTGGGTCGTAGCGGTCAGATTTCCGGTGATATTTCTCACATTGTGTAATGATTGGGGGATGTCCGGATTGGTTAATAACACGTTGAGATTAATCAAAATCGAGTCGAGTTTAGGCAACATTGCTTCGATGGCCGGCACCATTTGAGCCACTTTCGAGACCATTCCAGCGCTCACATCACCTGGAATCACATCGCCGGGGCGCAGCATTTGCGTTGTGTTTCGGTTGAGTTTGAGGTTTACTTGCACGTTTCCGAGTACATCGCTCACGATTTCTGCCGTACTGCCTTGCGGTATAGACATTCGTTTGTCGATACCAATTCGGGCCATAATACCATTCTTTCCTGAGTAGTCATACGTGAAATCTTTCACGACTCCAATCTTAAACCCGTTGGCATAAATGGGATTTGAGCCGGAGAGTCCCGTTATATCCTTGAATGAAATATAATAGGTGTTATCGTTGGAAAATATTGTCAGTCCTTTCAGAAAGTTCATTCCGAAAAACAAAACGATAATTCCAACGACGGCAACGAGCGCTATTTTGATTTCTTTTGCATAATTTTTCATATACGGTTTATTTGTTTCTATTCTGTTTAAACTCCTGAACGGCTTGATTGATGTTCATCTTTTCGCCGTGCTTGAACGCAATGACGAAAGCGTCGGGGAACTTATCGAGGATGCGGCGACGGATTCGACAGATCTCGTAAAAGTCTTTCGACGAGCCGTAAGTATATTTGATCAGGTCGCCTTCGCGATAAGATTCGATGACATCTAAGCCCTTAAACTGACTGCAACCCTGGTTTAACACCAGTTTGCTGACGAAAACTTGGATCTTGAACAGCGGCCAGTCGCTGCCCGTCTCGGCGTTGCCCGGCGGTTCGATTTGCGGCGAATCAGCAACAGTTCCATCGCCTCTTGTCTCGTTGTTATCCGTCGGCGGAGGTATAGTTTGCGGTTCTTTCTGTTTGTAGTCATCGGGAACAATTGAGGGAATTGTACGTTCTTCCTCGCTTCCACTGGGTTTATAAGGCACTACAATCTTGTTATCATAACGGCCCTTATAGCGTTTGAAGGCATTGAGAAATCCCCGGGAGTAAGCCCGAAGTGCCTCATCCGAATTGAGATATTGTTCTTCATCGGGCGTGGAAATAAATCCAAGTTCCATCAAACAACCAGGCATTGAGGTGAGTCTAAGTACGGCCAAGTTGTCTTGATGTGCCCCGCCGTTGACTCGTCCGGTAGCTGCACAGACCTCATTTTGCAAGAGTTTGGCCAGCTCTACACTGCGTTCGCGGTTCTTGTCTTGGATAAACTCGAACATAATATCGCTTTCCACCGAGTTGGGATCAAATCCTTTGTACGTGCGCCGATAGTCTTTTTCAAGATAGATAACGGAATTTTCGCGCTTAGCTACTTCTAAATTCTGTCGTATTCCTTCGCTGTTTCCGTTGCGCAAACTGCGTCCTAAGGTGTAGGTTTGGTAGCCGTGGGCGTTGCGCGAACCGTCAACGGCATTGATATGAACGGAAACAAAGAGGTCGCCTTTGCATCGGTTGGCCAGCGCAGCACGGTTGGCTAAGGTGAGGTAGGTATCGGTTTTGCGGGTGAAAACGACCTTTACATCGGGACAATTTTGCTCAATGACGCGCCCGAAAGCCAAAGCGAACTTCAGAGTAAGGTCTTTTTCCTTGGAGAATGAACCCGGAGCGCCGTGGTCTTTACCGCCGTGTCCGGGGTCGATAATGAGCGTAAAGTAGTTGTTCGCGGCCCAAACGGATGTCGCGAGCATCAACATTGGCAACAATATAACCATCAACCTTTTACGCATATCAGCTCAATTGGTTTTGCAAAAATAGCTAAATTCCGGCGGAAGCGCTAACAACCGCTATGGTTTTTATTCTTTATTAATGAAACGAAAATGCACACCAGCCCCCTTACTGTCGGTTCCCATCGGCGGATTCAGCTTGCGGATATCAAGCTCAATGGCGCTGATTGCGGGATAAGCAGCTGTTAATCGCTCACAGATTCGATATCCGACACGCTCTAAAAGACGGCTTGGCAAGGCCATTTCCTGTGCAATCAGTGCAAAGACTTCGGCGTAATTGAGAGTGTCTTCGACATCATCCGACAGCATTGCACGTGCTACCGAGTAGTCGATTTGCACATTGACGACATACTCATTACCTATAACACGCTCTTGCGGAAGTACACCGTGGTAAGCGTGAAACCGAAGATCGCGCAGGTAAATGTGGCTACTCTCTAACTGCATCATTTGAAAACGTATGTTCGTTTGTTATCCGCAGCGTGATGCACCACAGTTTTTGCAGATGAGACAACCCTCTTGATAGACCAGCGTTTCTTGTCCGCAGACCGGACATCTTTGTCCTGCTGCCTCGGTCCCATCTACAATATACTTCTTTAAGGCACGCTCTACGCCGTTCTTCCAGGTGTTAATGCTCTCGCTTTTAAGTTGCAATGAGCCTACAAGTTTAATCACGTGATCGATCGGCATACGGTAACGCAGCACGCCGGAAATGAGCTTTGCGTAGTTCCAATACTCCGGATTGAACTTCTCACTCAATCCTTCGACCGTGGTTTTATAGCCTCGTTTGTTTTCAAATTGGAAATCATAACGGCTGTTCCCATCGTCGGTTCGGTTCTTGATAATACGTCCTTTGGTGACTGATTTCGGTAAAACGATACCCTCGTCATCGTCTTGCAGACCTGTAAATATCTCGTAAGGATAGCCATCTAACAGTCCGACGAAAGCCACCCACTTCTCTTTGTTATTCTGGAAGCGTACAACATCGCACTCTAATTCACGTGGACGCACCTCCGTTACAGTGGGATGTTTGCACGGAATAGGTTCAGATACCTCCTCGGTGATTTCTTTTTTCTTGTCTTTGTCCGATACAGAGATCATCACTCCGGCCCTACTGCCGTCGCGATAGATGGTGCATCCTTTACAGCCTGAGCGCCAAGCCTCTACGTAAAGACGGTTAACGAGTGCTTCGTCGACATCATTTGGCAGATTGACAGTGACACTTATCGAGTGATCTATCCACTTCTGAATAGCTCCTTGCATCTTAATCTTCATCATCCAATCCACATCATTGGCTGTGGCTTTATAATAAGGAGACTGCGAAACCAGATTATCGATCTCCTCTTGGGTGTATTGTTTGGTCGTATCGAACCCATTGATACGCATCCACTCTATAAATTTCTTGTGGTAAACGATGTATTCTTCAAACGAGTCTCCTACTTCATCGACAAAGTCTACGTGCACATCCGTGTCGTTGGGATTTACCTTTCGACGGCGTTTATACACCGGCATAAACACCGGTTCGATGCCGCTTGTGGTCTGAGTCATCAGACTTGTTGTGCCGGTAGGCGCTATTGTGAGGCACGCTATGTTGCGTCGGCCGTACTTTACCATATCTTTGTAAAGCTCGGAATCGGCTTCTTTGATGCGAAGTATAAACGGGTTGTTCTGCTCGCGGGCTGCATCGAAGATCTCGAAAGCGCCTCGTTCGGCAGCCATTGTCACCGAACTGCGATACGCCGACAATGCCAATGCCTTGTGAACAGATACGCTGAATTCGGTGGCTTCTTGTGTTCCGTAACGTAATCCCAATGCCGCGAGCATATCGCCTTCGGCTGTTATGCCCACGCCAGTGCGTCTTCCCATACTGCTCTTGCGCTTAATCTTCTCCCAAAGATGATACTCTGCTCCTCTCACTTCATCGCTCTGAGGATCAGTTTGAATCTTAGCCATTATCTTGTCAATCTTTTCGAGCTCGAGATCAACAATATCATCCATTATACGTTGGGCATAAGCGACGTGCGTCTTGAACTTATCAAAATCGAAACGAGCCTCTTTCGTGAACGGATTTACAACGTAACTGTACAGGTTAATACTTAATAACCGACAGCTATCGTATGGACATAGCGGTATCTCTCCACACGGATTGGTGCTCACAGTGCGAAAACCCAGGTCGGCATAACAATCCGGAATGCTCTCGCGCAGAATGGTATCCCAGAACAAAACACCCGGTTCGGCACTCTTCCAAGCATTATGTACGATCTTTTCCCACAGCTCTTTGGCTGAGATTTCTCTCTTTACCATCGGCTCGGCAGCGTCTATCGGGAACTGTTGGACATATGGACGGTCGTCGATGGCGGCTTGCATAAACGCGTCGTCGATCTTAACTGACACGTTGGCACCGGTTACTTTGCCCTCGGTCATCTTCGCATCAATAAACGATTCGCTGTCGGGATGCTTGATACTGACGCTCAACATCAGTGCGCCTCGGCGTCCGTCTTGCGCCACTTCACGTGTGGAGTTGCTGTAACGCTCCATAAACGGCACGAGACCTGTTGATGTCAGCGCCGAGTTATTGACCGGAGAGCCCTTTGGGCGGATATGAGACAAGTCGTGCCCCACGCCTCCGCGACGCTTCATCAGCTGCACTTGCTCTTCGTCGATGCGCATAATCGCACCGTAAGAATCGGCATCGCCGTCCAATCCGATCACGAAACAGTTGCTCAGCGACGCCACCTGATGATCGTTTCCGATGCCCGTCATCGGACTTCCGGCAGGTACAATGTATCTGAAATGGTCTAACAAGTCGAATACTTGTTGTGTAGTGAGCGGGTTTTTATATTTATTTTCGATGCGTACAATCTCGTTGGCGATGCGTCGGTGCATATCTTCGGGCGAGCATTCGAATATGTTTCCGAAGCTGTCTTTCATTGCATACTTGTTCACCCAGACCCTTGCGGCGAGTTCATCTCCATCAAAATATTGCAAGGAAGCAGCATAAGCCTCCTCATAAGAATATGTTTTGCTATGCTCCATCGATAAAAATGAGAATTGTCTTGCAAAGTTATGTACAATAATCGATAATCAGAAACATTTTTATGGATATTTCTTTTCTTTTTTATAAGCCCAAGTTGACCGAAAGAGAAAAGTTTTGTAACTTTGCGAAAACAAATGTTTGACGAAATGGAAACAATCAAAGAACACAGAAGTATACGAAAATATACCGACCAACTGGTGTCTGACGAACTCTTGAGTCGGCTCTTGACCGAGGCAGAACGTACACAGACGATGGGTAATCTGCAACTATACAGTGTCATCGTTACGCGAGATAGTGAAATGAAACATCGGCTCGCGCCTGCCCATTTGCATCAACCGATGGTAGAGTCTGCTCCTGTCGTACTCACGATTTGTGCCGACTTCCGCCGTACAAGTATCTGGGCGGACAACCGAAAGGCGCAACCCGGCTACGACAATCTGCTTTCCTTTATGAATGCAGCTACAGATGCGCTGTTATTTACACAGACTTTCTGCTGTCTGGCAGAAGAAAACGGACTGGGATATTGCTTTCTCGGTACCACGATTTACAGTCCGGAACAGATCATCGACACGCTTCGGTTACCCCGTCTTGTGATGCCCGTGGCCACGCTTACGTTGGGTTGGCCCGACGAACAGCCGCCGCTTACCGATCGTTTGCCGCTGAAAGCCATCGTACATAACGAAACTTACTACGACTATACGCCTGCCGCAATCGACGAATTTTACGCCGAAAAGGAGACGTTAGAGGTCAATCGCCATTTCTGCGAACTGAATAATAAGGAGACGTTGGCCCAAGTTTACACCGACATTCGCTACACTCGAAAAGACAATGAACAAATGTCGGCTACTTTCCTCGATGCACTTCGCAGGCAAGGTTTTATCTAAACCATTCCTCATTTGGTGTGAGTTGGTAAGTTTATGAGTTTTTGAGTTTATGAGTTTTTAGCTAAGCTGTTTTTCATTTGATGCTTTTCGCCTTGCGTTTAACCGTTAAACGCGCTCCGTTTAACGGTTAAACACAAGGCGATTAACGGTGAATTGATTTGCATTTGCTAACTTTTTGGAAATCCGTTAGTTACAAAGAAAGAATAAAAAGAACACAGACGAACTTTTAATAAGTTCGTCTATACTGATTCATTGAACTGTAATCACACGGTCAGTCTTGAAAATACACCCGCTTGACACGTGTACTTACGCCCGTCAATACCTCATAAGGGATGGTTTCTAACACGTCACTGAGTACCGTAACAGGCAAATGATCGCCAAAGATTTCAACGCTATCGCCCTCTCGGCAGTCGATTCCCGTTACGTCGATCATCGCCACATCCATACAGATATTGCCCACATACGGGGCCTTTTTGCCGTTGACCAGACAATAACAACGGCGGTTTCCGAGGCGCCGATCAAGTCCGTCGGCATACCCGATGGGGATAGCTGCAATCAAACTATCGTGTTCTATCACCCCCTTTCGACTGTAACCGACGGTTTCTCCGGCCTTAACACAGTGCATTTGTAGGATAGTGGTTTTCAGAGTACTCACATTTTGCAGCATCGCATTGGTGCGAGGATCTACGCCATAAAGACCCAATCCCAAACGACACATATCCATTTGTCGTTCGGGAAAGTGTTCGATACCGGCCGAATTGTCCATATGTCGCAGGATTTTGTGGCTGAATGCCGCTTGAAGTTGCTTGCTTCCAGCCTCGAACAACGCAAACTGGCGTGCCGAAAAATCGTCGAACGCATCGCTGTCAGAGCCTACGAAATGGGAGAAAACTGACCGCGGGATGATTGCATTTTGGTGTTTTAGCCGGTCGATAAGCCGTTTCATATCCGCAGTTGGGTCGAAACCGAGTCGGTGCATACCTGTATCGAGTTTCACGTGAACGGGATAATCGGTGATGCCTTCTTTCTCTGCTGCTCTGATTAACGCTTCGAGCAAACGGAAGGAATACACTTCGGGTTCGAGATCGTAATCGAACATCGTTTTGAAAGCCGTCATTTCGGGATTCATAATCATAACATTGGCCGTGATACCGTTCCTTCGCAGCGTCACGCCTTCATCTGCAACGGCAACGGCCAGATAGTCTACGCGATGGTCTTGCAGTGTTTTTGCGATTTCAACCGAGCCCGAACCGTAGGCATCAGCTTTAATCATACAGACGAGTTTGGTGGTCGGTTTGAGGAACGAACGATAGTGATTGAGATTCTCGACCACGTTGTTGAGATTGACTTCCAATATCGTTTCGTGCACTTTCTTGACCAAAAGCTCGGTCACTTGGTCGAAACCGAACTTGCGGGCACCTTTTAACAAAATTACTTCATTGTGCAAAGAGCGGAACACTTCGCTGTGAATGAATTGCTCGACTGTGTGAAAAAAGAATTTCTCAGGCAACTGAATCTCTTCTGCCTGTGCACAAAGCTGCGGCCCGATACCGATGAATTTCTCTACGTCGCGCTTCAACGCGAGATCCGAAACCTCCTTATACAGCTCTCGGGAAGCCTTTCCGCTCTGGTAAATATCGCTCAAAACGAGGGTGTGTCGGCGCCCTTTATGGTCGGGGCGACGGTTCATAAAGTCGAGTGCGATGTCCAACGAGTTGATATCCGAGTTGTAAGAGTCGTTGATCAGCGTGCATCCGTGCTGCCCTTCTTTCACTTCCAAGCGCATTGCTACGGGTTCTAACAGGCGCATTCGGCGATCGAGTGCGTCGCGACTGAGACCCAACTGCAAAGCCACTACGGCGCAAATGATGGAATTGGAGACCGAAGCTGCGTCGATGAAAGGCAATGAATAACGTCCCGCTACGCCTTTATATATGTAGGAAACGACCGACATCGCATCCTCTTTCTTGACTTCCGACACATAGAAAGCGGCGTTCTTGTCCCGTCTCGACCACGCAATCGTTTCGCCTTGAATATCCGTTTCGCTCACGATTCGGTGCACGATGGCGTCGTCGGCATCGTAAACTACGGTGCGAGCATCGTGAAACAGCACGAGTTTTTCACGACATTTGGCTTCCATCGAACTGAAATTCTCTTGATGTGCAGTACCTAAATTGGTGAGAACGGTAATCGTCGGCCGGATGATTGCACGTAAAGCGGCCATTTCTCTGGGCTTACTGATACCTGCTTCAAATACACCCACTTGCGTATGTTCATCCATCAGCCACACCGAAAGCGGTACGCCGATCTGCGAATTATAGCTGCGGGGCGAACGAGTGACGAACATCTCGGGCGAAAGCAGCTGATAAAGCCACTCTTTGACCATTGTTTTCCCATTGGAACCGGTGATTCCTACGACGGGAATATCAAACTCGTCGCGGTGCCGCTCGGCCAGTCTCTGCAAGGCTTTCAGTGTGTTGGACACTTTTAGGAAGTTGGCATCCGGATACGTTTCGGCTCTGTCGGCAGGTACATCAGTCACGACAAAGTTTCTCACTCCGCGCTGATACAACTCCGGAATATACTTATGGCCGTCGTTGCGATTGGTTTGAAGGGCAAAGAACAATGTTTCTTCGGGGAAGCAGAGCGACCTGCTGTCTGTCAATATAAATGCTACGTCGGCAGCGTTTTCACCGTAATGGTGTGCGCCGATGAGTGTGGTTATCTTTTCAATAGTATATGTCATACGTCTGTTTTATACGTTGCTGCAAAGGTACAGCAAATTCAACAGACAGCAAAAGGAATGAAAGAAAAACGCGGGTAACGAGGTCTCGTCTACTACTGCTCTATTTCTAAGAGATGAAATAAGAACAAACTGCTTTATAAAATGTCGTTAATCGCACTGGGAAAAGTCGTTAAAATACCAGGGAAACGCTTTATAAGGTCTGAATCAATCTTATGTATTCGGATAAATATGATGTCATATCCGAGTAAATATGACGTCATATTTATTTGAATATGACGTCATATTTTTATTCTATCCTATGATATTTTCGTCAAGAAACACAGCTGTCGGAGGCTCTCCATTTACATTTAGGAAGATATCCGCCTGTTATTCGACGAGTATCGGGCGAATAGAGTTGCCGTGACGGCAGTCTTCTCCGTTGTTGTCATACACGCCGTCATTGTCGAATTGCAGACTTCTTGCCCAGTCAGCGGCATCTTCAAAGAGAATGGATGCGAAATAATAGCCACCATATCCTGCATATTTTACGGCATTGGTATTGTCATATCGCGAGCCGGCACAGGGTAAGAAGAGACCTTTGTCTATCTCTTCCTTAGTGAGCTCACGGGCCACTCTATTCTTCATCGGAGTGGTTTCGGGGTTGGTTACTAAATAACCGTAAAGCCGATTGTTGCCTTCGAGGACGACATAACCGAACTGCCACGATGCTTTTTCTGTCAATTCGAGAATTTCTCGGTAGCGAGGCATACGGTATTTACCGTTCGTGGCCCAATAAGCGATATCTCCGAAGGCTGCCTCTTGAAAGTTGTTCGTCTCGTGTTGCAGTTTATCGTCAGTGTACATCTTGCCAGAGATATCTGTCTTTGTCGTATTTGCGAATATCATGTTGCTGTAAGTCAGTGCGTTTTTGCCGCAAACGCCATAATTGAAATGGTCGATCTGATCTTCGGCTTGCGGTATTTCATACTTATAGGCTTCGCTTGATGAGTTGTGAAAGCCGTAACGTGGCTTGAAATAATCCCACTGGTGGTCGGCGATTTTCCATTTCCCCTTGTCGTATTGCAGGTTGCCGGTAGCCCATTTGATACCGGCAACAGTGATGAAACGGTCCGGTTCTTGGGGCGACTGGGTTGTTTCAAAAGTGATGTCTTGAATGGCATCGGCTGCGATCTCAATCGTTTCGCCATTGGTTTTGGTCACTTTCATCTTGTAGTTTTGAGCAGACAACGAGGTGAATCCCAAAGAGACGAATAGTAAAAGTATATATTTTTTCATTGTGTAAAGGATTTGTTTATTTGTAATGGATGAGTTTTGAGATCAGTGTTTGTTGAAAACTTTAATACTTATGGTAGGCGTTCGGAGTATGTAAATACCGGTGTGCTGTTGTGAAAGGTCGATGTCTGCCCGGCCGTCTGTACCGGCCTGCGTTTTGAGTACGATCCGTCCGTCGATCGTTACGACGCTGATGGGGGCGCGTGCAGGCAGATTTGTAAAACGAACGTGCCCTTCTTCAAACACCGATTGTGGTTGTGAGGATTGTGTTTTGGTGTCATCCTCGATACCGGTTGTACCTCCTTCTGTCTTGAATGTGTATCGAACGACATCAGACAGGGATGCTGTAATAGTCTTCCCCGCTGTTGCCGCTTTCATCATTCCGCCCGTCAGCGTGATTACGGGACGATCTGCAAGGGCGAATTCTGCCGTTGTTCCGTTGCGGAGTTCGATGCTAAGGAATTTCACTTCGTTGTTGGCGAAGACACCCAATGGTGTGAGTAGCCAACTGGATAGCAATAAATAAATGAACTTTTTTTTCATAACTGTATGAATTGATTAGTCTAATCGGTAGGGGAGAATACGTCTCAGTAAGACATACTCATATCTTCGGGCACGCAGATGTAATAATCGGCGAGTCCTTTGTAGGCGTCTTCCAAATGCGAAATGTTCTCTTGTCGCACGGCGCGTACGGTCTTGAACGTTGTTCCCGGACGGTATTGCAGTAGGTAAGGGATGATTCCTTCCTTAGCATCTGAATGATAACTGCCGTTGAAATGCAGAAACTTGCCGTGCAGATTCTTGGTTATAAACCAGCCCATTGTAGCATCTTTGATGGCCTGTGCCTGTGCAATGCGCTCGGGATCGGCACCTTTATTCTTGCCCATTGCCCCCATCATAGCGAAGCCTGAGACAGCATTGGCATTGGGAACATACCGAATCGGCAGAGGGGGAAGGTATCGCTTGGCTTCGGGCGAGAGTGAATCAAGGTATGCCAGCCCGTGATTCTTTACGGCATTGGCATATCTTCGGGGTACGTTTGTAGCGATCAGCGGTAGCCGATTGTCCTTGATGTAAGAGACGATAGATGCATAATCAGTGCTGTAATTAGGCCAAATGCGTGCCTCTTCTTCAAAGCGGTCGGATGAAATGGTGCCATTCAAATACTCGTCGATGATGAGTTGTGTATCGGCTTCAAACATTTCCATTCCCACTTCGAGGTTTTTCCCGTGGATGTCGTGTAGCGATTCGAGAATCTTCAACTCTAACCAGTGAGTGATAACACAGTTATGCATCTCACCGATGAAGACGACATCGGGAGTAGAAAGCGCGTTGATCAAGGCCTGATACGTCATTTCACGTCCTGTGTTGTCGTAAAGTTTGTAGGCTTCCGGAGCCTTTTGTGCACCGACATTGAGTCCGAACAGCAGTGTCGTCGACAGCAAGATGTAGCGTAAGTGATTATGGATTGTCATTGTTTTTGGATTTAATGAGTAAAATTTTCTTGTCCCATTGCAGATCGTCTGCAAACCCTTGACAGATGTCTTTCGGTGTAATCGTATCGAGACAACGAGTGTATTCGTTGAAGTCTGTAAGGCTTTCATCGTTGCGGATGAGTGAAGTCAGTGCCGTTTTCCATTCGGACGGAGCTTTGTCTGACAATGTTTTGCGTTTCGTTACAATGAAAGAGCGTTTCATTTTATTGAGTTCTGCAACCGAAACGGGATGTAGCTTCAGCTCGTCAATGATATCTTTCAGTAGGCGATCGGTGCGCCCCCGGTTTGCATCTTTCACCGAAATGGTGAGTCGGAAGTGATAAACCTGCTGCGGGCGACCACTGTAATAGAGGTCGGCAAAGGGTGAATAGACGATATTTTCGCGTTCTCGCAAGATACGGATAAGGCGATCTTGTAAGATGTCACGCATCAGTTTGAGACGCAACGAGTTGCGAAGTGAAGGTTCATAATTGCCTGCGAAAACATAATTGAGTACTGTCTGGTCATCGTTCCCGTTGTTGAACGACTCAATATAAGTTGTTGTTGGTGATGCAAAAGGGGTATCTTTGAATGAGAAAGCACCGTTGGGGCGTTTCATTCGAGCGAATGTTGCGATAGCAATTCGGGAAATTTTGTCTGGCGGAAAGTTGCCCGTGAGAATGATGGTAAGTTGTGACGGGTCGGCAAACAGTCGTTTGTAATACTGTGTAAGCGTGTCGATGTCGAGCACATTGATGTCGTTTTTCGTCAGCATCGGCCGCATTCTGCTGAGTGCATTGCCTGTAAGCGAGTCTATCCGATTATTGATCAGCCGGTCGGCGTCGTGTTGCATTAGTTTTTCCAATAGTGTTTCTTTGCCCATTCCGTCAGCTTCGGCCTTACGTATCTCTGTAAAATCGGTACGGTTCAAGCCCGGATGGCACATCTTTTCGTAGATTAGATTGAAGAGTTCTGTTGCTTTTTGCACTGGTGCCGATGCCAAAATCTGATGCCAATAGTCATCTTCGCCGATGACCATAGACAGCTTTTCTTGGTTCATTACGGTCAAAAGCGTGTCTGAATTTATTTTTTCGAGTCCGCCCATATCCACATAACTCACGGCATCGTGATATTTCCGATAGTCGCGATCGGTGAGATCGGCAGTGCCACCACGGCCGAATGCCGCAACGAAAAGCATTTGTTCGTCATCTAATGTGGGCCGGAGAAGGAGTCGGAGACCGTTACTGAGCTTGATACCTGTTACTCCTAAGTCGGCGTATTGTGTCTGATTGGCTATTTGTCGGGCGTCGAACGTGTGCTTGGTTGTCAAGCACAGCGGTATGTCGACGGGCTTTTCGTCGCTTATCTGCGGATGAAAGGCGTAATTTTCGGTCGTCTGTTGCCATCCTATTTGCCATGCTTGGTCTGCCTCTTTAACCGTTAATGGCGTCTCATTGGGCACACATGGATTAGTGTAAGCAAGCAATCGGCACTGTTGGAAATTGTGAATCAGCTGGCGGAGAAGTCTTGCCAATTGTCTGTTCGTGGTTTTTCGTAACGATATTCGTACTGTTTCGATATCTTTGGGAGCACGAAGCGGACGATCGCCGGCAGTGATATAGTCTACGAAATCATCGCAGAGATCGGTGGATAAGTGTTGGGCGGTGTCCGGTTTCAGGTGAGTGAGCCGACTGTCGATGCCGATTTCCAATTCGCCCGGGCAGAATCCATTCTTCAATATACGCCGAAACTCTCGGGCTGTCGATGTGATTTGATGCAGTAATTCGGACTTTTCTTTAGCTGAAAAACTTAAAACGAAATGGTCTTTATCGGCTAAATACCAATTGTTCGATACGTCACAGCCTGTTTTCAATGCGTTCAATCGATTAGAAAGACAGGCGATGAGTAGGTTCATTCGTTGTTTTTGCACGGCCGATGCAATGGAATTGACCGTCGTTGTGCGGTGAGGTACGATGATTTCAAACTTTGTTGAAGTCTGCATGGAATCTCTTACCTCCTGCCAAGACACGCCTTTGGGATAGTCGAAAGGATAAATTTGCGTTCTCATTGACGGTTTTCGAGGGATAGATGACAGCCTGCGACGCAGCAAGTCGACCGTTTTTGCGGCGTCGATGTTCCCTATTACGACGACGGTTGCTAATTGCGGAGCATACCATTGGTTGTAAAAGGTTTGCAAAGTGTGGTTGTCGATATGCTGAATATCGGTTTCCGTGCCGAGTGGCATACGTTGGGCATAGCGCCCTTTGCCTATCTTTAATGGATAAAAATCATCGTTTGTGCTGTAACCTCGCAATTCTTCGATAATCACACCACGCTCTTTTTTTACTCGTTCGGGATCGAAATTGATACCATCTAACCAGTCTCTGACTGCCAATAAGGTAGAATCCATCACGGTTTCATTACCTTTTTCCATAGGAACGGATAACCAATAGATGGTGCGATCAAAGCTCGTGAAAGCATTGATATCACGTCCGAACTTCATCCCTTGTCGTTCAAAATAGTCGATCAGTTGGTGTTTGGGGAAGTGTTTCGTACCGATAAAAGCACTGTGTTCTAAGAAATGAGCACTCCCTTTTTGTCGATCGGTTTCCATTAATGATCCTACCCGCATTACTAATCGTATTTCAACATCGTGTTTGGGCAAGTCATTGGGGAGGATGATATAATGAAGTCCGTTATCAAGTGTGCCTTCGATGGTTCCTTTCGGAAGACTAATGGGGTAGGACTTAGCCGTATAGGCCTGCGTGATAACGGTCGCTTGCCAAGCAAATAAGACCGTTATCAGCAGACGGAAAAGTATCTTCGGACAAACCGGAGCTTTCTTTTTCACAAGCGTTTATTTATGCATCGTGTAGGTTACACGTACTTGTTCGTAGCCGTTAGCACCGTCGAAGTCCCACGGGAATATAAAAGTCATCGTTCCTTTTGTGAAATCATAGCTTGCAGTCGGTTGTATCCAATCTGTCGGAGTATGTGTAAACGTATCTCTGCTGACATCACTTACGGCAAGCCAACGCTGCGGAGCGATCGATCCTCCCATAGTAAGGAAGTCGTCATCAATCTTATATCCCACTAACTTTCCACCTTCTTCGATCTCTACAACGGTACCTTTCTCTTTCAAAGCGAGTAATCGATCCCATGCCGAAAATGTGTAATCGAAAGCAAGACCGATGATGGGATAGCCATAAATGTCATTCCTATGCACGAGGAGATTAATGGATTGAGTTGCAGGAACGAGCTTAATGCTGTCGAGAGAGGCGGTGAATGTCTCCTTGGCCGGATCATACTTGATGGCTTTAACAGCTGCATTGCCATAAGGAGTAGCTAAGAAGAATTCTGTGTCTTCTACTGTTTTACGTTTCAATACACTATAAAAGAAAGAGGTAAGTCCCATCGGATTATCTGTCATTTTCAGTATCGGAGTGTCGGCTGTGGCCTTTTGGCTGAGCGTAATGATAGTATATCCCTTGAACGTTTTTTGTGCTTCGCCGTTGAAATATGTCTCTTTATCTTCTGTGTTGAATGTAACGACAGCTTCAACAGCAACTTTTCCAAGTATGCGCGACACATCGATGCCATACTTCTCTTTATATCCTGCGATGAGTTTGAGTTGTTCCTGGGTGAGAACAGGTACATCCGAGTCGGGGTTTATGGTAATCTTAATGTCTTTTTTTACTGCTTTGATCATCGGATCGGATGTTTTTCCGACGGCCAAAGAGATCGTTCTCGGTACTGAGAGTGCGTGTTTCGCATTAGATAATACTTTGATTGTTGCTTCCTTCTGCCCCGGTTTGAAAGTTAAAACGGTGTTTTCAATGCGCACGATATCATCTTCATTGCCGGTAACTACGAGTTCTACAGTTTTTTCTTTGTCGGGAGTGAATGCCAGAAAAGCTTTGATCGTGATGCCGTTCGTATCGTCTTCGGACATAAAGGCGTTGCCGGAGATACTGAGATCGAGCCCGTTTGTCATCTGTTCTTTTTTGTTGTTATCGTCACTACAAGCTGTTATCGCGAAAATAGAAGCGATGAACAACACACTAAGTTTGATGTGTTTCATATCTTTCTTATTTGAGTTTATTTATTGATGGGCCAGCCTTCGTTCTGGCTTACGTTATCATTGAACCTATATTCAGATCGTGGAATGGGGAAAGTCCATCGATAGTCGTCGACGGATATATTTGCATTCGATGCACTTCCCCAGCGTGATAAGCGCGCCAATGGTTGTAAATGAGTGCGCTTTAAATCAAAGAAATTGATGCCTTCACCCACAAATTCGCGTTGCTTGTCGAGTAAAATACGGTCGAGTAGGGCATCTGAGGTGATATCGGCAGGTGCTTCTTCTACCCCGATCTGTTTCCAGTAACGGTTGATTAAGGTACGAGCTGCGTTAGTATTACCTGTTCTGCAATAGGCTTCCGCAGCTATATAGAAAGCTCCGGCATAGCGAATCTGGTTGATATAAGTTGTGGTTTTGCCTTCTTTATTATTCTTGTTATACTTTCCCAAGAGATTACGCACAGCATCGTCCATTGTAAATGGATAAACGGAGAATGCTTTGCGAACATCCGAATCGGTAAAATTGAGAGCAGGATTAAGTGCGAAATAGTCGCCTTCTGCCGCCGAATATTGGATAGAAACATATATCTGACTCGTTGTATTGAATGCGAAGATGCGACCGTTATAGCTCTCTCCCGACCAAAGCCGATTGAGTCCGTCAGAAGTAAAATAGCTGTTGTCGGCCAGAGCGATTACTTGTTCGGCCTTGTTTGCAGCTTCCTGATAGTCAGAACTGTAAAGAGCGAGATCTGCCAAAAGATACTTTACGGCAGTCTGTGACAGCCAACCGTTGCGATCGGGAGTGTTTTTTACCTGTTCGGTGTCGGTGAGTAGCTGCCGGATATAGGCAACACACGCCTTGATTGATGAACGCTTGTTAGTCTCCAAACCCAAAAAGTTTTTGATAACTACGCCGTCTGCTTCAGCATTTCGATCGTAAGCCGGAGCGAAAATACGTAGGAGTTGGAAGTAACAGAGAGCTTTCAAAGTTTTGGTCTCAGCCTCAATAGCCTGTTTCTCCTTGTTCTCAGCTTCGGTGTTAGTCGTTACTTGCGGAAGTCTTTCAAGTAAAGCGTCGCACGAAGAGATGGTATTGTAATAGCCAAGCCATATTGTCGGTGCCTGTTTACTGATTTCTTTGTCCTCCCAACGATAAAGATTGAGTGTAGAAATGTCTTTGATTGAAACGGAAGTAGGGCAGAAATCATTGCCCAGTATTGACAATTCGTACTCGTAATGCGGGTAAGAGAGATAGGCGGAAGCTAATAATGAGCGTGCATTCTCAACGTTATTGATGGCGTCTGGATCAGAAAATTGATCTTGCGGAGGGATGTTCAGCGAGCAAGAAGCGAGTGAAATACTCCCCATTCCTATACCTATTATATATATGGCAATTTGTTTCAGCATAACGAGAGATTATCAAAAGATGAGATTTAAATGGAAAGTAAAGACGGGCTGAACCGTTCCTGCGAGTTTGCCACTTTCCGGATCAGACTCTTTGTAAGCTGTCCACGTGAAGAGATTAGAGCCTTGTAGCCCAATATTGGCATATTGTATGAACGGTAAAACTTTGTGAAGTGTGCCGGAAGGAATACGATAACGAAGTGCGAGACTTGATAGTTTGAGATAATCGCTACGCCCGACGGTGCGTGAGTTAGGATAAAGCGCAAGATTTTCTTCTGCTATTGACTGTGTGTAAAACGGTGTCCAATACTCTTTGTGTTCATCTCCGCGTTTGAACCACATCTTTTCCGTCTGACCTGCAACGGCATTATAGATTGCATTATCACGGTTCCGCACATACTGGTAGTTGAATCTCTGCTTACCGCCGAATACATAATAGAACGAGATATCAAAGTCGAAAGACTTGTAAGAAAAGCTAACGTTGAAACTACCGGCATAAGGTGGAGTGAGATGTCCAAGTGAAACGAAATCATCTCGGGTCAATTGCTCTGTTCCTTGCTTTTCTTTTCCATCGGCAGTAAGAAATACTGGATAGCCTGTTAACGGATTAATGCCCAATGAATGAGCACCGTAGATCATATCATAGGCCTTTCCTACCTCGTAATTCGGCAACATCGCTTGTTCGTCTAAATACAGTTTGTCTGTCCAATAGAGACTGAGCACCTTGTTGCTGTTATAAGCTATGTTCGCGCCTAAGCCCAAACGACAGTCATAAGTGTCGATGACCCGAGCATTGATACCCGCTTCGATGCCCCTGTTCTGTAGCACGCCAATGTTTCGTTTCAATGTAGTGAAGCCCGTACTTGTAGGAATCGGGACATCGAGCAGTGCTTGTTCGGTGCGGCGATTGTACCAATTTACGTCCAAAGTAATACGTTTGAACAGTTCCATTGTCATTCCGATGTCGGTGGCTTTATTCTGTTCGGCCTTCAAGTCTTTGTTATAAAGGGAGAGAAGAGCCAACGACCGACTCGTTTCGTATGCTTGTTCGGAGAAGGCGAACGTGCCAGTGGTACTCGAAACGGTGACCCCGTTGAGATTGGCAGTGACCCCGTACGATGCTTTCAGATTGAGTCGGGTAATCACTTTATTTTCTTTCAGCCACGAATAGTTAGTAGGTGTCCATCCGATACCGGCTGCCCAGGCTCTGTTCCATCGTTTGTCTCGGGGTAAAACGGATGAAGCGTCGGCTTTGTAGGTAAGATATAAATCGTAGAGTTCATTAAAAGTATAGCCCGCTACGACTCCGATACCCATCTGGGCATTCTTATCGCGTGGGTTTCTGACTTCCGGTTGCCGATAGCCTCGTAGTGAACGGTTGATGGCCGATGGCGAATCGACGTTCCCCACACCGTAACCGGTGATACCAACAGCATCATAGTTATACAGATAATAGTCCATATTGGCCCCTAAGGTGAGGTCGTGTACATCGCCGAATGTATGATTATACGTAACGCGTAGATTGCTCGAGAGGTTTGTCGTGGTAGCTTTCGTACGACTGTAAATACCTTGTGCCAATGTTGGAACACCTTTCTTGGATTCCGAATAGGCCGAAGCTGGAGTGAAACGATGGTCTTCTCCTAAGAGAATATCAAGTCCGGCGACGTATGCAAGGGTCAATCCCTGCACGGGAGTCAGCGTTAAGTTGGCACTCACTCCGGTGTTTTTATCATTTGAATCGCTGTTGAATTGATGGATCAAATCGTTATATGTACGGTCAGGATAGGAATAAAGACTACCCGTTTTGCGTTCATATGGATTAAGGTTGTACACCAGCGATGTTAAGTCGAAAGTTGTTCCGTTAGGCGTCTTGCTTTTGGCGTAGCCGCCGTTGACGCCTAACATCAAGTAACCTATCCGCCCGATCCGTTGGTCTAAACTCATTCTCACGTTGAAACGCTGCTTGTTATTGCCTTCCAATCGCCCTCCTTGGTAAGTGTAGTTACCTGAAATATAATAGGTAGTCGTATTGTTTCCGCCTTTGATACTGATGCTGTGCTTCTGATAAATATTGTTATGGATAAGTTCTTTAAACCAGTCTGTATGAATGTTTCGCAGTTCGGCGAGCTTTCGTTCGCCTTCGGCGATGAGCTGTTCTTTATTCGGATCGGTGGCATTATATTTCTCATAGTAATCCCGACTGAATCTATATCCCGGCGCAGCAGGGTTTTGCAACAGTCGTTCTAATTCGAGTTTCTCTGCCGAATCCATCATTTTCACACCTCGCCGACCGCGTGCCGTGAGTCCGAAATCCATTCCATAAGTTACGGTCAGCTTGCCGTTGTATCCCCGTTGAGATGCAATTTCAAGTACACCGTTGGCTGCTTTCACGCCGTAAAGTGCACAGGCAGCCGCGTCTTTAAGCACTTTAATGCTGCTGATGTCCTGAGGATTGAGGTTATAGAATGTTTCTGCGGAGATGATTTGCCCGTCAAGCACATACAACGGTTCGTTGGTCTCATTACCGCGACGTAGCGATGAGTTGCCACGAATACGTATTTGAGGAACCGATCCTAACTCGCCCGTGTTGATGACATTCAATCCCGGCACCATACCTTGCAGTGCGAGGCCTATGTCGATCATAGGTTTTTCGGAGAGACGCTTCATATCTACGTTCTCTACTACACCCGACTTGGCACGCAAGTCGATGGCATTGATGTTGCTTTTGGCCTTGATAACTACCTCGCCCAAGTTCTTCGCGTTCTCAAATAGCTTGACATTGAGCTGTTTCCGGCCGTCGTATTTAATGCGTTTAGTGGCATATCCGATGTAGGAAAACACGATTTCTGTGCCTCGCTCCCACGTACCGCCAAGCTGATAACGGCCTCCTGCGTCGGTCACGGCAATAGAGTGGGTGCCCGTTACGTGAACGGTCACACCCACCAATGGCTCGTTTTGTGTATCGGTTACATAGCCGAACAGTTTGCTTTCCTGGCCGTTACATCGGAAAGAAATGGCAAACAGCAGGCCGAATATCAACAGAACGGTTGTTCTGAACCTCTTCATTGTCTCCTGATTTCTTATTTTGCGCTATGTAACCACTGCTTGGTCTGTTCCACAATCCAGTCAGCTACGAGACCGGTCGAGGCCGGAAGAATGCCCTCGGCACTGTAAACGATCTCCACACCGCGGCTTTTTACTAATGCGGCTTGTTGTTCGTTCATCTTATGACGGTCTGCCATTTGCTTTACATCCGATGTAAGATAGATGCCCTGTACAATGATGCGTTTCTTGGCTTGGGCAGCTTTCGTCAGAAGTGGCATCAGCTTTACGCCGAAGTTATAGCCCATTTCGATCAGTCTTCCGTCAGTATACGTAATCTTGCTGTGCTCTTTTACATACTTGCTTACATTCTCCAAGATATTGTTCCAGAAGCCGATGCGATCGTTATCACCGTGTGCAAGGAGAATGACTGCTTCGTTGGCAGGGTCTTTGGAAAGGCTTTTCACCCGCTCCATCATTGCCTTTTCCAAGACGTAGCTATAATAAAAGGTGGGCCCGAGAACGATAGGCGTGCGACTCTTGACCATTTCTGTCTTTTCCTCTGCTAATTCTTTACGTACGTGAGGATTGTATTTCTGTCCCAGAATATTGGGTAAATCCTCTTCGGTATGGCTCGACGGGGCCATAAATAGCGGCAGCGCAAAAATCGAGTCTACGCCCTGTGTTTCGCAATCTTTAATAACCGATGCTATCGAAGGCTCCGTATATTCCATCAAAGCCACGCGAACATAGTCGATTCCTTTCAACTCTCCGGCCTTTACTTTGGCCCGAACGATCTCTTCGAGGTTTAAAACAGGCTTGCGCCAACTTTCCATCGGCGATCCGTGAGCAATCACAACGAGTGCGTTCTTGGCTTCTGAGCCACAGACGCCTGCCATCAACAGGGCAAGTGAAAAAAGTAATTTTTTCATCATTTAATTTGTTTTTAATTTATTATTCGACCTTTCAGACACGCGCAAAAAGCTGTCTTCAATAGGCAGATCGGTCTTGCGACGTGCAAAAATATCAAGAAGTAGAGAGATGTGCAATACTCAAAAATAGTGAAATTCACCGTTGTAGAGTGGGAGATAGCCGGTCAGTTACCCAATAATTGTTATTTTTTTAGAAGTAAGGAGAAGGAGAGTAGGTGGCAAGCAGGCAGGAATAAGGAGGAAAATAGTAGGTAGTAGAGTGGTAAGTAATAATGGGTTGGTGTATTAGGATTTAAGAGCTGTGGTGCGCAAAGCCGTTAAATGTGCTGCAACTAACCGTTACTTGCATTGCGATTAACGGTTACTTACACGCTGATTAACGGTGAGTTGCACAGTGTTTAACGGTTACTTGCTGAGCGTTTAACGGTTAATGAGGTTGCGTCAGGAACCGAGCTGGCGGATCATTGCATCGAAATCCTTGGCACCGCCGACTTTATTGAATAGCTTGTTGAGCAGGCGTACTCGAATGTTTGTCACCGACTGAGACGACGATGCGGTGAGAGCGGCAATCTCGGAAGGAATGAATCTGAGGCGGATCAACAGACAGATATTGCGTTCTTTATGAGAAAGCAGACCGGCAGTATCCAATGCCTGAACGAATGTCGATTGCTGTTCGCTCATCAGATCATATACAGCCTGCCAATGTTCTGTCGTTGCCGATCTGCCGTGAGCTGCCAAATTATGGAGCTGCAGCACGGCTTCAGCGTTGAGCAATGTGTCTGGCAATGCCCAATTTTCAGGCTTTTGACGGTCTTCCTGATAGTCGGCGAGCTTCTGTTGCAGACTTCTGATTTCCTCCATCTTGGTTGCAATTAACGCATTATTGGCCTGTCGCTCGTGCCGAAGATGCCGAAGCAGGTTACGGGTTTGCGTATATTGTTCGAGATCGGCAATGTAACGGGCATTTTGTTGTTCGATGATTTGCCGGTATTTCCGTGTTCTGACACGATACGACAGATAGATAACGAGCACTGACAATAGCAGGGCGGTAATTGAAATCATCCACACGTGTTCTGTTTTTCGTATCTGCCGGGCCGCTGTGCGTGCATCGAATTCTGTTTGATAATTGGCAATCTCGGTGGCATTGACAGCCTGATAATTTTCATATTCGCGGTTGAGCCGATGGCTTAAAGACAGTTCTCGACGGGCATCTCCTGCCTGTTTTGCGTATGCAATCAGTTTTTTGTAAGACGCGATGCGTGTTTCCGGGTCGCGAGCTTCTACCGACATATAGTAATAATCACACGCTTTATCTTTGTTGCCGAGCTGCTCATAAAGGTCGCCTGCACTCTTGGCCGTCTCGTAAAGATGGCTGGTAGTCATCGCGCTGTCTATGTAATTGCGGGCCAATTGGTAGTTTTTCTGTTTGAAATAGAAGTTGCCGAGCTGAGCCATCACCTCTTCCCGCACCGCAGAACTTGTGGAAAGGGGCTTACAAAGACGGATGTAGTGAATGAAACTGTCGGTTTTGCCCAATCGTTCATACAGTGAGGCGATTCTTGAAAGGCATTGTGCGCGGGCATCGACCGTGATTCGTGGGTCGTCGATAGACAGTGAACGCTTGAAATGTTTCAATGCGATTTCCTTGCAATTGGCCGCTGCATTCGTCTGTCCGAGCATTGTTTGGATGGAGAATTGCAGGTAGTTATCGGGCAAGTTGCGCGCCATCAATTCGGCATCTTTAAGATATTGCACTGCCCGAAGATATTTTCGGGTGTTGTAAAAGGAAATACCGTGTTGGAGATATGCCCGCACTAACTTATCCATTTGCTTGCTCCGGCGATAGAATCGCTCGCTGGCGGCAATCATCGAATCGCTTTTCGTATAGAGGCCCACATTGTGCAAAGCCTCGATATAAAGCAGATTGTAGAGTGCCGAGTCATCGGCCGTAGCTAATCCGCCCGTTGGAATGCTGTCGAGAATCTCAAAAACGGTATACGGGTCGGTGTCGACAATTTGCCAGGCCGCCGTTAACCGATTGTCCGTCGGCTGCTGTTTGCCGCAGCCGACAGACAAAATGGTGAGGGATATAAGGATGTTTCGGATGCTGAATTTCATCTTTATCCCAGGCAGAAAGTTACGGGAAGATTGAATTTCACACGTACAGGCTTACCCTTTAAGCGGCCGGGCATCCATCTGGGCATCGATTTTACCACTCTAATTGCTTCGGCGTCAAGCAGTGGATGCACCTTGCTCATTACGCGAACGTTGCTGATTGAACCGTCTTTCTCAACGATAAACTGTACCAAACAACGGCCTTGTATCTTCTTCTTAACGGCTTCAGGCGGATACTTTGTGGTCTTAGAAAGAAACGCCATCATCTCTTTCTGGCCGCCGGGAAACATCGGCATCTCTTCAACCATTTCATAAACTTTGTGTGACTTTTGGTTTGTCGCATTAGCGTTGACAGCCGTCGAGGCCGAAATTGTCATTGGGCACAGCATCAGAAGCAGTGCCACGAGTGCTTGAATCATTGTCATTCTTTTCATAATCGTTGTCGTTTAAAAATGAGATATTAGGTTGTCCGGACGCTGCAAAAGTACGAAACAAACAGGCAGCAAGCAAGTTTTTCATTACACAAAATTACACATCGCCTTACAAAAACGGCCAATTGGTTTGCGATTAACAGTTAAATGGTAGTAAGGAGTAGGGAAATGAGGAGGAAAATAATAGGTCGTAGCCTGTGATTAACGGTTAAACACGATGTATTTAACCGTCAGTTGTGTTGCGATTAACTGTTACTTGCGAGGTAATTAACGGTTAAACGGCGTGTGATTAACTATTAGTTGCAAGCTGTTTTGTAATATATTAGATGAAGAATGGAAGATAAAGGATGAAAGTTTGTTTGCCGGTTCAAGTAAACTTTCATCCTTTATCTTCCATTCTTCATCTAATATTATTTCCGAATCAATACATATCCCAACTTGTGTGATACGCCTCGGGCATTGAGCGAACGAATGATGTATATGCCGGAAGGGATGTCTCGTATATCAACTTGCATATTTCGGTACGGTCGAGTAGCGATAATGGTGCCTTGAAACGTCTCGATGGCAATGAGATCGGCATCTAAGATCTTGCTCTTTTGCGGTAGATAGATCATCTTTCCATCGCATTGCAGCAATTCGACAGCAGTCGATTCTGTTTGCGGTCGCTCCATTTGCGCGGGCGAACTCTCGTTACCGTATCTGTCAACAGCTGTCACGGCATAATATCTTCGGCCCTTGACAGAAGGCAATTCGATATTAGTAGCCTGTACACGTGTAGTCATCAAATTACGTGCATCATTGATATCGACAGGATATTCGCGACTGCTGTACACATTATATAATAGGTATGACCCGTTGCTTCGATCCCGAGCGCCCTGCCACGAAAGACGACCGGAGATACCGTTATCCTGCGATGAGATACCGATGGAAGTAGGAGGCAGCGGCGGGATGTCGTGAATCCACGTCATTGCAGGAATGAGTGCAGGGCTGCGATCGAACTCATCAGCCGTGAAATCATATATTCCTTTTACGTTATCGGTGAAAAACTGTGAGCGGAAATGTGCAAATCCAAGATGCCATCGACGCAGAAGTTCCATCTCGCGGGTAATCGTTTCCAAGGGCCAATCGGCCTGATCGGGCGACAGGAAATAAGTACCGAGTCCGGGAGCGACGATTCGTCCATTGCTCTGTTCGGCCCAATCGATGGCAAAAGGATAGAATTGATTACCCTGAAAATACATCATCGGGAAGAGCTCATCCATTATCCCGGCTCGCAACCAGCCCTGAGCATCTTGACAAACCTTAGTATATGCATTCCAACCGTGGCTTCGGAAGCGACTCAGATCATCATATTTCCCCACGGGCGAAGCACTCAATTTCACCCACGGTTTGCGCGATTTGATCCGCGTATAGATTGCTCGCACAATGCCGGTGATATGCTTTCGAGCCTCATCGCGCGTTATTTGGATGGGCCAAGTCTCCGGATAGCGGATGTAATCGAGGTGAATGCCATCTATATCATAGTTGTTTGTAATCTCATCGCATATATTGGCAAGCCACGAAGACGTCCGCTCATCTTCTGGATTCATATATCCGTCGGGCCCGATGCGGCGTATCAGTCCTGGAAGTCGTTGTCGAAGATGGCGGCATCCCAATGCATCCCACTTGCCGACAGGCATCGTTACTACCCACGCCTGTATCTCCATACCACGCTTGTGGCACTCGTCGACAGCAAATTTCAGTGCATCGTAGCCCGGCGATTGTCCCGTAACACCCGACAGACAACCGTCCCATGGCTCGTATTGGGATGGATAAATCATCGTGCCTCGTATGCGTGTCTGCATTAAAACGGTGTTGATACCGGCCTGTTTCAATTTATCGAGAATGTCGCAAAGCGCCTGTTGCTGCTTCGCAACCGACTGTTCGCTGTGCGCATAGCCGTGAGGCCAGTCTAAACCGCCTATTGTCGTGAGCCAAACGGCACGCACTTCGTATTTCGGAGAAGCTGTAAACACATCGGCCTTTATGCCGATCGGCAATGCAAACAGCACGGAAAGGAGTGGAAAGAAAAGACTTTTCATCTTGTCAGAAATCTTGTAACCGTTTGATTTAAATATGTTTTAACTTGCGAATTGACTGCAAAGTTATGGATTTTTTCGCGTTATTCAAATTATTTGTTTACTTTTGCAACGACTATTTACACAATTCATCGGGCTATGATTTCATTCACTTTGTCGCTTTTGGCACTGATTATGGGCTACCTGATTTACGGTAAATGCGTCGAGCACGTGTTCAAACCGGATAATCGACCGACACCTGCCGTAGCACAAGCAGACGGTGTTGACTATATTGCTTTGCCCACTTGGAAAGTCTTTATGATTCAATTCCTCAACATTGCAGGTACTGGTCCCATCTTCGGAGCTATTATGGGAGCCTGGTACGGGCCTGCTTCCTACTTGTGGATTGTGTTTGGTTGTATTTTTGCAGGGGCTGTTCACGATTATTTCAGCGGTATGTTATCCGTCCGTCATAAAGGAGCGGGCTTGCCAGAGTTGGTTGGAATCTATCTCGGTCAAGGTACCCGACGCGTGATGTTGGTATTTTCCGTGGTGCTGTTGCTGATGGTCGGCGTGGTATTCGTGTATAGTCCGGCCATCATTTTGGGAGATATTTGGGGCTCGAAGATGACGTGGATCATCGCCATTTTCATCTATTATATCGTCGCTACGATGATGCCGATCGATAGAATCATTGGTAAAATCTATCCGCTTTTTGCCTTTTCGCTGCTGTTTATGGCGCTGGCGCTGTTGGTAGGACTGTTTATTAAGATGCCCGAATTGCCCGAATGGTGGACTCATCTCAATCAGAGTAATCTGAATGAGAATCCTGCTTGGTTGGGCGAAAGCAATTTTATGGAAGTTAATCCGTTATTCCCTTGCCTGTTTATAACTATTGCTTGCGGGGCGATCAGCGGTTTCCACGCTACCCAGAGTCCGTTAATGGCACGTTGCTTAACGGCCGAAAGACACGGGCGTCCTATCTTTTACGGTGCTATGATTACCGAAGGCATTGTGGCATTGGTATGGGCTTCGGTCTCAATGTACTTCTTTTATTACGGCGGTTGGCGTGAAGTCGTGGCACCGGAAACGGCTAATCAGTTTATCGCACAAGCCAAAGGCGGACACAGTTTGATTGAGTTTTTCAGTGCTCCGACCGTTGTCAAAATGGTATGCGAGGGTTGGTTGGGCGTCTTCGGGGGGATTTTGGCTTTATTAGGAGTGGTTGCAGCACCCATCACGAGCGGCGATACCGCCTTTCGCAGTGCCCGACTCATCATTGCAGAATTCATTCATCTCGATCAGAAAGCTATCTCCAAGCGTCTCTATATCTGCCTGCCGATATTCTTAGCAGCCATCGGTCTGCTTGTGTGGCAGATGGAAAACCCTAACGGTTTCAATATTATCTGGCAGTATTTCGGCTGGGCCAACCAAACGTTAGCAGTCTTTACACTGTGGACTATCACTGTATATCTTGTGCAAAAGCATAAACCTTTCTATCTCACTCTTATCCCGGCGCTCTTTATGACCGTTGTTTGCGCTATGTTCCTGATGGTTTCTCCGCAGGCGTTCGGATTGAGTCGGTCAGTCTCTTACACCGGAAGCGCAGTAGTATTAGTGATGGCTTCGGTATGGTTCTTTGCTTGGTATCAACGACAAATCAATCAAAACAAATAATGATATGAAAAAGAAGATTGTATTAATAATGGCAACTCTGTTGCTCACTCTTACTGCCCACGCGCAGTTCGAGGCTGAAAAGATGTATGTAGGAGGCTCATTAACGGGGCTCAATCTCAATTACAACGGGAAAGATAAGCTCAATCTCGGTGTACAAGCACAAGTCGGTTATTTCCTCGAAGATAACTGGATGGTGCTGGCTCAGGCTTCTTTCCAACACTATGGCAACGATTCTGCACCCGATAATGTGTCTATCGGCGTAGGCGGTCGTTATTACGTCGTGCAGAACGGACTATATTTGGGCGCCAATTGTAAACTCGTTCACGCTTATCATAACTATAACGACCTGATGCCCGGAGTAGAACTTGGATACGCGTTCTTTATCAGTCGGACTGCAACTATTGAACCGGCGATTTATTACGATCAGTCATTCAAAAGTCATAAAGACTATTCTACGGTCGGATTTAAGATCGGAATAAGTCTGTATCTCTAATCAATTGCACTGACAATTCACTCAATTCGGGATTTATCGGACTGCTGGAGACAGAATGAAAATATGTCGATCAGCGTCTGATAAATTCCTATTTTTTTGTAACTTTGCCGTGAAATGGAACAGCAATATCCCTCGAAGTTATTGGAAAAAGCGGTTACGGAGTTTGCAAGTCTGCCCGGAATCGGACGCAAAACGGCGTTGCGTTTGGTGTTGCATCTACTCAGACAACCAACTGACGACGTACAAGCGTTTGCCAAAGCGGTGTCGACGGTGAAACAAGACATCAAATATTGTCGTGTATGCCACAACATCAGCGATACCGAAGTGTGCCCGATCTGTTTAAGTTTGCATCGCAATACGTCGCTGATTTGCGTCGTTGAGAATATCCAAGACGTGATGGCCATCGAGAATACACAGCAATACAACGGTCTGTATCACGTCTTGGGCGGTGTCATTTCACCGATGGACGGTGTGGGACCGACCGACATCGAGATCGATTCTTTAATCGAAAGGGTGCGCAGCGGAGGCATAAGCGAAGTAATTCTGGCGCTGAGTTCGACGATGGAAGGCGACACAACCAACTTTTATATATCGCGGAAACTGGCCGAATTCGATGTGAAGCAGAGTGTGATTGCACGCGGAATATCCGTGGGCGACGAACTGGAATATACCGACGAGGTAACTTTGGGACGCGCCATTGTGAACAGAACGGCGGTAATGAACAAATAACGACGATGTATGGAACGAATAAGAAAAATCTTAATGACGGAATTTTGCACAGCGCTGGGGCTCTCGTTGCTCGTCGTCGTGCTGTTTGAGACCGATCTTTTACCCGTCGGTCTGCTGGTAGGTGACAAGTCTTCCGAATTTGTTCCGGCCACAGTGATGGAGCTACTCACCCTCTGTACCATCCCGTTAGCTTTGCGATTGTTCCGCTTCAGGCGTGTATCTGCACAATTGAAAACCGCTCCCGAGCGTGCGTTACTGCGCTGGGGAACGTTTCGGATGCTGCTCATTTGCGTGCCGATGATGGCCAATTGTCTTCTCTATTATCTCTATATGTCTACCACTTTTGGCTATATGGGGATCATTCTGATGCTTAGTCTTTTCTTCATTTATCCCTCCCGGCAACGTTGTCAGGGTGAAACTGAACGATGAAACTATCTGTCGTTATTATCAATTACAACGTAAAAGATTACTTAGGACAATGTCTTACATCGCTTGAACGGGCTTTGGCAGATGTCGAATCAGAAGTTTTAGTAGTTGATAATCACTCTGCCGACGGGTCGGTAGCCTATATCGAGAAGCACTTTCCTACTGTAAAACTCATCAGCAGTTCGCATAATTTGGGCTTTGCACGTGCTAATAACCTGGCCATTCGGCGTTGTCAAGGTGAATTTATTCTACTGTTGAACCCCGATACGATTATCGGTGAGGAAACGATTCACCGCTCGATCGATTTTATCGAATCGCATCCCGCAGCAGGTGCAATGGGTGTTCGGATGCTGAAAGCAGATGGTTCGGACGCTAAGGAATCACGCCGCGGAATGCCGACTGTGATGACCTCGTTTTACAAAATGAGCGGACTCTGCGCTGCATTTCCCACAAGTCGTCGCTTCGGACATTATTATATGGGATACCTGCCGTGGAATCAGGCAGCTCTGATCGACATCGTAAGTGGGGCCTTTTGCCTGTTACGACAGTCGGCTTTACAGCAAATAGGCCTTTTGGATGAGGACTTTTTTATGTACGGTGAGGACATCGAGCTCTCTTGCCGACTGTTGAAAGCAGGTTGGCAAAACTGGTATCTACCCGTAAAAATCTTGCATTACAAAGGTGAAAGCACGCAAAAGTCGTCCTTTCGATACGTTCACGTCTTCTATGAAGCTATGCTGATCTTCTTCCGAAAACACTATCGGCACACAAGTTTTCTGCTTACCGGACCAATCAAAGTGGCCATTTGGCTGAAAGCTTTAGTGGCTTTAGTTGGCCTTCTCGTCGTGAAAACACGGCGCAGTATGGGCTTTTTTGAACGGAAAAAGATAGAATGCGACTATCTCTTCATTGGAAACGAAACATCGATAGCCACTTGTCGTCGATTGGCAGACAGCAAAGCGCTGAACGCCCGATTCGTTGTAGGAAGCGAACAGACGTTGCCCGCAGGACATCAAGGACTGACCGAACCTGTCCGTCTCACTTATGTCGTCTACGATATAGATGCTTACAGGTTTGATACGATATTTGAAATCTTCTCAAAAAATCATCACCCTAACGTGCGTTTGGGCACTTTCAATCCGCAAACACGAACTATTATCACCGCCGAAGACATATTGCAATGAAATTACCCGAAGTAAAAATCCGAGCGATGGAGCCCGAAGACTTAGACGCATTATATCGGATCGAAAACGATACGACACTGTGGGATATCGGCCCTACCAATGTTTCGTATTCCCGTTATGTGCTGCGTGATTACATAGCACATTCATCTGCCGACATATATACAGATAAACAAGTGCGTCAAATCATTGAAAACGCTGCCGGAGAAACGGTTGGCGTCATTGACCTTTGCAACTTCGAACCGCGCCATCTGCGTGCGGAGGTCGGCATCATCATCCAAAACGACTGTCGCGGAAAAGGCTATGCAGCAGCTGCAATGCACTGGCTCATCGATTATTCGCGCCGCATCTTGCATCTGCACCAGCTCTATGCTGTGGTGGACAGCGATAATACACGATGTCTGCAATTATTCTCGCAACTCGGATTCGCCCATAATGCCGTGTTGAAAGACTGGCTCATGCAATACGATTGCTACCGCGATGCCGTACTGTTGCAACTAATGCTATAAACAAAAAACGCCGAAGACGATATCTTCGACGGTTTCAGCGGTGCGTACGAGATTCGAACTCGTGACCTCCTGCGTGACAGGCAGGCATT